>CAIJLM010000022.1 GCA_903821495.1 uncultured Chthonomonas sp.
CTTTTGGGAATGAAACGCGAAAAATGCACACAAGCCCCAAACTTGGAACCCTTCCACAGGCTTCTAATCTCATACTGCCATCCGTGCATTCACCCCTTCTCCCAGTACTAGGAGAAGGGGCAGGGGTTGAGGGCTAGGAGAGGTTGTGCGGGTTATGTGAAGATTCCCATTACCCTGAACTCTTACAGCGTGAAACTCCGCCCAACGTGAAGGCAGGAACGTGGTATAATAGGGATAATTGGCGAGACCTCTGATTTTTTCATAAGGAACCACCTCTTCCTGCGCCAATAAGACGATAAAATGGAGTTTTCGGCGATGTTTAGCCTACCTGTACCAGCGCGTCACTCATTCCGAGCCGCGCCTTTTTTAGTTCTATTTCTGTTGGGAATCTCACTCCTCACGCGAAGCGCGTCCGCTTTAGCGCAGACAAAAATAGACCTCGCCGCGCTACGCCCAGTATGGTATGGAATGTACTTAGGCAAGGACAAAGTAGGCTACACCTCCCTCAACTTCAAAGCCGTTCGCTATCACAATCAACCCGCGATTGAACTCGACAGCGATGCGCGTATGACGTTGAGTATGCTCGGCTCAAAAGTGGAGCAGATATCCACTCAGCAGACTTTTATGGACAGAGAGGGGAGGATTCTGCGCGAGGTGATGGACATTCGCTCTCAAGCCAGTACGATGCACTTAGAAGCCGACTTCAACTACAAGACCTATAAGGCGGAGTGCCGTTTTGGAACGGGAGACGAAAAAAACAGGAAGACGCTGAACATTCCGAAAGATGCGGCTATTCTCGCCGACACCAACCTGCCCACGCTAGGCGCAAAAATGAAGGTGGGGCAGAGGACTACGCAGTACTATCTCGACCCCATCTCGATAACCTTTCAAAAAGCGGTTGCGAACGTGACTGGACGGGCGCAAGTGCGAGACCTCGTAACGGGCAAAACCTTCGAGGCGTTTGTCACCTCTAGTAATCTCGCGCAGATGAAGATGACCTCCTATGAGACCGATAGAGAGGGTATGCTTCGCGCTGAGATGGGGATAGGTCCCATTCAGATTGTGATGCAACGCGAACCGAAAGCGAGGGCGCTGAACGAGAAGGATTTCGCGCTCCTGCCCCTACCGAACAGTAGCGGGAAAACCTACATTCCGCCTAAGGACTTCGCAGTCGCTACCGCCATTGTTTCAGATAAGACCATTACCGACCCCCGCAAGGTACATTCGCTAGATGTTGTCATCTCTGGCATTCCCAATAAAGATTTAATTCTTTCCGATGAGCGTCAGCGGGTGGAGGGTATCAAAAACGGTAAAGGCTCTCTCAGCGCGGAGTACCACGTTCGCTCGGAAGAGTTTGACGCGGCGCAGTCGCTGAATCTACCGCTAGAAGATACGTCGTTTCAGCCGTACCTCGTGAAAGCGCCCTATCTGGATATTGAAAACCCCGACATTATCGCTACGGCGCAGAAGATACGCGGGGAGGAAAAGAGTATCTATAAAGTTGCAACCGCTATCCGCGATTGGGTGTCTAATAGTATGACACCCGACCCAAGTATCGGCGTGCCGCGCTCCGCTACGGATATTTTCAACCATCGGCGGGGCGTGTGCAGAGACTACTCCACCCTTTTCACCGCTCTAGCGCGTTCGGCGGGAGTGCCTACCCGTCTGTGCGCGGGTATTGTCTATGCCGAAGGGCGGTTCTTCTACCATGCGTGGGCGGAGTGTTATGTAGGAAAGTGGGTCACGCTAGACCCAACCCTCTACTCCACGAAATCCCCAACGCCGTATGTAGACGCTACGCATATCAAGTTCGCGCAAGGCGATGTGATAGAGATGTTCCAGTCCACCGCAGTGGTGGGAAAACTGGGCGTGAAGGTACTGCATTTTTCCAACTGAACTCATTACAATCAACCAACTTCAAAGAAAGGAGATGAGGGGACATGAAATTTTCATTCAAGCACTTATTCGCACTCGTATTCAGCCTTGTTCTGATGGGCATCGGCATCTACATGGGCTTACGCCTTCCTCAAATGCCGAAGGTAGGAGCCTTCCCCGGCGGCGCAGAGTTAGTCCAGACCCTACCCGGCTATCTACAGTTTACGACGGGGGCGCTGGGAATAGTCGGATTTATGCTCGGCGCAGTTCTCGGTCTACACATCGGCGATTCTATTATGGAGGCTGGCAACTCGCTTGCAGGTATGAAGCCCGCCGATAAAATCGCTGCGATGGGCGGGGTTTTGCTGGGAGGGCTGGTAGCGAGTTTCTTCACCCTCATTATCTTCCGAATTGAGATGCACGTCTTTTTTCAGATAGCGCTCTCTATGCTCATCAGCGTCGTGTTCGTCTATCTCGGCTATGTGACTACCACGAGCATGAAAACGGAGCTGTTTAACGTGTTTTCAAGGGGGGAGCAGGCAGCGCCTAAAGAGGAGATAAAAGAACTCCCAACCAAAGACTGCAAAATTCTGGACACAAACGTTATCATCGATGGGCGCATCCACGATATATGCCGAGCGGGCTTCATTGAGGGGACGATGTACGTTCCCGGCTTTGTGTTGGAGGAGCTACAGCATATCGCCGACTCCGCCGACTCGCTAAAGCGGGCGCGAGGGCGACGAGGGCTGGATATTCTCAACAATATGCAGAAAGAACACACCCTTGTTGTGCGGAGTTGGGATAAGCACCTGGAGAAGAGCGCTCACTACGATGAGGTAGATACCCGCCTTGTAAAGTTGGCGAAGGTTCTGGATGGCGCTATTGTCACCAACGACTTCAATCTCAACAAGGTCGCGGTTCTGCAAGGCGTTCAGGTTCTGAACATCAATGAACTCGCGAACGCGCTCAAGCCCGTCGTGCTTCCGGGCGAGATAATGCGCGTCGGCATTGTGAAAGAGGGCAAGGAACTCACCCAAGGTATCGCCTACCTTGACGACGGCACGATGATTGTTGTGGAGGATGGTCGAAAGTACCTGAACGAAACCATGAACGTGATGGTGACGAGCGTCCTGCAAACGGCGGCGGGCAAGATGATATTTGCGCGTATCAAACCAGATAGCGAAATGGAGCAAGAGTACGATAATGGCGGAAACGGCAACGGGAGCGGTTATCCCCGCCGCGGGACAAGCAAGAAGGTTCGGTAGCGACAAAAACAAAATATGGGCGGAGATTGCAGGGCGAACCGTACTGGAACGAACGCTGACCGCGTTTCAGTCACACCCTGCCATCTCCGCCATTGTGGTAGTGGCGGGCGCTGAAGAGTTAGAGCGCGTCCGCCAATTTGTTGCGGCGTTCCCAAAGGTTCTCTGCGTAGTGGAGGGAGGCGATACCCGCGCCGAATCTGTGCGTAGAGGGCTAGAGGCGCTACCTGCGAGCCTTGATACTGTTTTAGTGCACGACGCGGCGCGTCCCCTGCTCTCCGCCGCGCTTATTGACCGCGTGATTGAGGGCGTGGAGCGCGTGGGGGGAGCGGTTCCAGGGCTTCCGCTCTCGGATACCGTGAAGCGCGTCGGGCGAGACGGGCTTGTGAAGAAGACGGTAGCGCGTTCTGCGGAGGTGGATGGCGAGAAAATAGCGGGGCTTACCGCCGTTCAGACCCCGCAAGGCGCTCTTATCGCCAACCTTTATGATGCTTACTCCCGCTTTGACTTCACGACGCGCGAAGCCACCGACGAAGCCTCCTTGCTAGAGGCGGCGGGCTACCCTGTCGCTGTCGTACAGGGAGACCCTGCAAACATCAAGGTAACCCGTCAGGAGGATGTCGCTTTGGCGGAACAACTTCTAAACACCTCAACTCAGCCCCTCTCATCCCACCCGCAAGGCGAAATTCGCGTAGGCTTTGGCTACGATGTACACTCCTACTCCGACCCCGCTTCCGGGCGCAAACTGTTTTTAGGGGGCGTGGAGATACCGCACGACTGCGGACTAGAGGGACATTCCGACGCGGATGTTCTGCTTCATGCGGTCTGCGACGCGCTTCTGGGGGCGGTCTCTCTGGGCGATATTGGAATCCTCTTCCCCAACACCGACGACACTTATAAAGGTATCTCTAGTCTGAAACTACTCGCTATTGTAGGCGAACGCTTGGCGCAAGCGGGGTGGAAGGTCGTCAATATAGACGCTACCGTTGTGGCGGAGGCTCCGAAACTTATGCCGCATCGCCCCGCTATGCAGAACGCGATGGCGCAGTGTTTGGGAATAGACCCTACCCGCGTGAGCGTGAAGGCGACGACCTCCGAAAAAATGGGCTTTGTGGGGCGGCGCGAAGGTATGGCGTGTTGGGCGACGGCTACGGTTCAGGCGATTTAGCCCCTACAGTTACGTCTCAGCATAAGAAAGGCTTTGGTGCAAAAATGCAGGATGCAGATTCGCTAGAGAAGCGGAAGGCGCAGGAGATACCCCCTCGCGCCCTTGCAGGGCTGATTGTTTCGATAATCGTTCTCCTCTCCGCCACATTCTGGACATATAGAGTAGGGCTGGAGGCGAACAGGCTAGACCACGAACTCTCGCATCTCTCCGAACATATTGACGAGGCGAAAGCGAATATCAAGAAGTTGGAGTTGCAACAAGCTAACGAAAAGACCCCGCAAACAGAAGGAGGCGCAAAGCGATGAGCCAGCAAGAGAGTAGTAAGCCTGTTTCTGTCAAGTCCGCTCTCACTCCCGGACAGCCCGCCCTCTCCCCGCAACGCCTACTGAAACTATTACGCCTCCTTCCTCTTATCAGCGTTCTTGTCTCTACCGCGATTATAACGCATCAGCATACGAGGCGCAACTCCTTGAGAGCGCAGGTAGCGCAAGCGACGAAAGAGTTGGACGCGCTAGAGAAACGGGAGGCGGAACTGCATGGCGCTCCGCACAGAGGGCAGGCGAGCGAAGGCGAAGACCATGACCATACCCAGAGTCCATAGCGCCTCCTCCTGAAAATTTCCTCTGTGTAGGCGAACTTGACAACACGCCTATTAGGGTATACTATCCCCACTTCAATTTGATAAGGGGCGGCTTTTGTTAATAGTGACAGGGAGGAAAAATAGATGATGGAAACGGCGATAAAATTGCGAGAAGGACTCAGTTTCGACGATGTACTGCTTCTGCCACGAGATACAGAGGTGACACCCAAAGAGGTGGACACACGCTCTGAACTCGTGGCAGGAATAGTTTTGAGGGTTCCTATTCTCAGCTCCCCCATGGACAAGGTGACGGGCGCGAGAATGGCTATCGCTATGGCGAGAGAGGGCGGGTTGGGCATTGTCCACCGCAACCTAACGCCAGAACAGCAAGCCGCAGAGATTGATAAGGTAAAGAGGTCGGAGCATGGGATTATCACCAACCCCATCAGCCTCCCGCCTGAAAAGACTATCCGCGAAGCCCTAGGGCTAATGGAGCACTACCATATTTCGGGCGTGCCTATTACGGAGCCGGACACGAAACGCCTTGTGGGTATCCTTACCAATCGCGACATTCGCTTCGAGACCAACTACGACCGCCCCATCTACGAAGTGATGACCACCGACACATCGCGCCCCGGCGGACTCATCACCGCCTCTATAGGAATCACCCTAGAGCAGGCGCAAGCCACGCTCCAAGCCCACCGCATCGAAAAACTCCCCATCGTAGACGAAAACCGAAAGCTTCTTGGTCTCATAACTATCAAGGACATTCAAAAAGTGCGCGAACACCCCAACGCCACGAAAGACCCGAAAGGGCGACTCTGCGTCGGCGCGGCGATTGGGCCCCTCCGCGACCCAGTAGGACGAACCGCTATGCTTGTGGAGGCGGGGGTGGATGTGATTGTTATAGACGCGGCGCACGGTCAGAGTATCGGCGTTATCAACGCCCTCCGCGCTGTAAAAAGCGAATTCCCTAACCTCCCCATTATCGCGGGAAATGTTGCGACGGCGGACGGCGCTCGCGCCCTCATTGAGGCGGGGGCGGACGGCTTGCGCGTAGGCATTGGCGCGGGTAGCATCTGCACCACGCGCATTGTGAGCGGGGTTGGCGTTCCTCAGTTGACCGCTATCCTAGACTGCGCCGCAGAAGCCCGACGGCACGGCATCCCAATTATCGCCGATGGCGGCATTCGCTTTAGCGGCGACGCGGCGAAGGCGCTGGCGGCGGGCGCAAGCACTGTCATGGTCGGAAATATGCTGGCTGGCACGGAAGAGGCTCCCGGCGACGTAATACTCTATCAAGGACGCGCCTTCAAGGACTACCGCGGCATGGGAAGCGAAGCGGCTATGCGCGAAGGCTCTAGCGACAGATACGGAACCGATACCAACGCCCGCTTCGTGCCGGAAGGCGTGGAGGGGCGCGTGCCGTACAAAGGGCAGGTGCGCGACACTATCTACCAACTGCATGGCGGAATGCGCTCGTGCATGGGCTATCTGGGGGCGCGTACCATTGAGGAGTTGCAGGAGAGGGCGCAGTTCATGCGTATCACGGGCGCAAGCCTTCGCGAGAGCCACGTACACGATGTCTGGATAACCAAAGAGCCGCCGAACTACTCTAGCGAATACACCTCCGGCGGCGAATTTCCGACCACGTAACTCTCGTCTATTGACAAACCCGCCAAAAGGACATACAGTGTCATTACTCTTCAGGCAAGGAGGGCTTTATATCTCATGAGTAGTCCCGTTAAGGCGCATCTTGTATAAGATAGGAAATTCAAAGGGCGTTCGCATCCCTAAATCGCTACTAGAGCAGGTTGGATTAACCAATGAGGTGGAGATGATAGCCCAATCAGGACAACTCATCATCCGCCCCTCATATTCGCCTCGCGAGGGTTGGGAGGCGCAGTTTATAGCGATGGCGCAAGCGGGAGACGATAAATTGCTGGATGCAGAGCCGCTTACTCTTACTGAATGGGAGGCGAATGAGTGGGAGTGGTAACTACCCCAACCTCCGCATATACGCCCTCAGCGCGTTTTTGGTAGACTCGAACGCAATCGTATCGAAGTCAATTTCAGAAACGGGCGAGAACAGAATCTCCGACACCTCGTCGTTCGCTACAAACTCCGGAGCCTCCGCAATATCGCAAAAAAAGAACATATCCGTCGTGTGATAGGTTACGCCGCGATAGGTGTAGATATTCGGGAACGAGGCGAGAAACGTCATCCCTGTCACCTCCATCGCAACCTCTTCACGAATCTCGCGCACCAGCCCCTCCTCCGCCGACTCGTAGGGGTCTACGAAGCCGCCCGGCGTGTTCAGTTTGCCCTTAGCCGGGTTTTTGCCGCGTCGCAGTAGCAGTAACTCTCCCTCCGCATTTCGCAGTAGACCGCCGACAGCGGAAGCGGGGTTCGCGTAGAAGCGGAAATCGCAGTCGGGACAGGTGAAAAGTTTCTCCGTTTCGGCGCGTCCGTTCTGCAAGCCGCAGTTCGGGCAGTAACGAAAGACGGAAGTGGTGTAGTGGTTTATCAATAGGGGCTACCTTGTCGGTTTGAATGTTCTCTAGTAGATTATGGCGCAAAACAGCGCGATATGGGATAATAGAACCGACATGAGACTTCAAGACGAAACCATCTCCGCAGTAGCCACTCCCTCCGGCGAGGGGGGAATCGCCATCATTCGCGTATCCGGCGCGAAATCTCGCCAGATAGCGGAGAGCCTCTTCGCTCCCCTGCGCGGCGACAAACCGCAAGACTATCCCGGCTACACCGTCCGCTACGGAAACTTCCTCGACCCCGAAACCCGTGAAATCATCGACGACGGGCTACTCACGCTCTTCCGCGCCCCCCGCTCCTATACAGGCGAAGACTGCATCGAACTCTCCTGTCACGGAGGGCGAGCCGTGACTACTCGGCTTCTGCAAGCGACGCTGAGCGCAGGCGCAAGGCTGGCGGAGCCGGGCGAGTTCACGCAACGCGCCTTCCTCAATGGGCGCATAGACCTCGCGCAAGCCGAAGCCGTCGCCGACCTGATACGCGCCCGCACGGAATCGGCGCGGCGGCTCGCCCGCGTTCAGTTGGAAGGCTCCCTCTCGGAAGCGATAGCCGCCATAAAAGACGAGTTGGCGGGGACTCTCGCCGCGATAGAGGTGACGATAGATTTCAGCGACGAGGTGGGCGAACTAGAGTACGCGCCCCTCCAACAGCGAATTACCACCGCGAAAGAGCGCGTGTCCCGACTGCTGGAGACGGGCGAGAAAGGGCGAATCCTGCGCGAAGGCTTGCGCGTAGCTATTGTGGGGCGACCCAACGTTGGAAAGTCCTCCCTGCTAAACGCCCTTCTACGCGCCGACCGCGCCATCGTCACCCCTATCGCGGGAACGACTCGCGACCTTGTGGAGGAGAGCGCAAATATATCGGGAGTCGCGCTCGTTCTGGTGGATACGGCGGGGATGCGCGACACGGAGGATGTGGTGGAGCGTATCGGGGTGGAACGCGCCCGCGCCGCCGCTGAAACCGCCGATGTTATCCTCCTCGTGAGCGACATTCAAGAGGGGTTTACGAAGGAGGATAGCCAACTTCTACTGCGGCTAAAAGTGGCGGAGGCGGGGCGAATCGTCTGCGCTCTGAACAAGAGCGATAGCCTTCCGTCTAATGAAGCGAACGAGCGCCTACAGTCCATACAGGCGGCGTTAGGAGCGCAGGTCTCCGCTTGCGTTGCGCTCTCCGCGAAGTCAGGGGAGGGGCTAGACGCTCTGGAAGCCGCCCTGCTGAATCTTCTCGGCGACTCGGCGGGGCAGGGACAGGAGACCGTGATTGTCGCGAATGCGCGTCACTTCGAGGCGTTACAACAGGCGCAAACGAGCCTTATAGAGGCGGAAAGCGCTGCGAACCTCCAACTTCCGGGCGATTTTATCGCCATTGATGTGCGCGGCGCTCTGGATGCGCTTGGGCTTATCACGGGTGAAACGGTGACGGAGGACATCATCCACCGTATATTCCACGATTTTTGCGTCGGGAAGTAGTCGGGTTCGCGCCCTTTTTCTTGACGTTTGCGCCACAACGCACTATAATAGCGTCATAACCTATAGAGCGTTTGTTTCCACTCCAAGTCTCACTCTGGAGTTGTGCGAAGGAAGGAGCGAGTTATCCCATGTTCTGTACCGCCTGCGGCGTGAAAAACCCCGCCGATAGCAACTTTTGCAAGCAGTGTGGCAAGGCGCTCGAAAAGCCCGTCAAGATAGACGAGAGCGACTACATTCACGCTATGCCCGAAGATGAGCAAGCCCGCGCCCTCTTGGAGAGCGCCTACCAACACCGCGCCAGAGGCGACTTTGACGGCGCGATAGGTCTCTGCGAGGAGGCTCTTCGCATTCAGCCGAATAGCGCCGCCACCCACTCGCTCATCGCGCAAATCGCCCTGCAACAGGGAGACAAAATCCGCGCCATACGCGAGTACGAGCGCGTTCTACAGTTGAACCCGAACAGTATCGCCGACAAAATCAGGCTAGACGAACTTCGCGCTGGTAAAAGCGCGACAGCGCGTCCGTCCGGCATCGCCCCGAACGAAGGCGGTAGCATGAATCCGCTTCTCGTGGTAGCCGCGTGCGCGGGACTTCTCGCCGTCGGCTGGGTGATGAGCGACCAGTGGCGAAAGACGCAGGGCAAAACAGACCCTCTGACGAATCAGACGACCCTGCTACAAAGCCCTGCGCCAAGCCAACTAATCTTGCAAAACCCGAACGCCTCTAACAGTCCGAATATGGGAGGGAGTATGAATCCCGCCAATTCGCAGACCGCCGGAAACCAAGCCGTAACGCCGTCCGCGCAACCCGCCAACGACGGCTCTATGACGATTTCCGCGCCGCCCTTCTACCCGCCTGTTATGCTGAGCGCCGCCACTCAGGGGGCGCAAGGCGGCGGTAACGCTAACTTTAATAACCGCTTCTCTCGTGGAGGGGGCGGAGGACTGCCGCCCTTCAATCCGCAAAACGCTGGGCTGGAAGAGATTTATAGACCCGCTCCCGGCACGAAGGTGCATATTGAAAACGGAAACGAGAAAGACCCGGACAAAGACCCGCCCAAGTACATCGTTAAAGTAGATATGGGCGGGAAGGCTGGGGCGGGCGCGAACGTAGCGACTCCCGGAAACCCCTCCGCCACATCCGCCGACCCTGTAGCCATTGAAACGCGCCAAGCGATTGAAGTTGCAAATAACTCCATTCAACGCAACGACTTCGATGGGGCGATACGCGCCCTGAAAGCCGCGCAAAAGAACCCAGGTACGCACTCCGCGAGAATCCGTCAAGACCTCGCTACGTGCTACAAAGAGAAAGGGAATAAAGCGACGGCGAAAACCTACTACGAGCAGGCGATAGCCGACTACGAGGCTCAGATTAAGCAGGGAGTGCAAAAAGAGGTCGCTGAGGACGGTATTCGCGTCTGTAAGCGAGGAATCAAGCAATGCGAATAGCGCGAAGTCTGTTTAGTTTTTGCGGAGTGATAACGGTGTTGGCGTTTCTGGCGGGAGGCAACCCCGCAAACGCCCGTCCTACCAAGAGTAGCGCGCCCACAGTTAGAGCCGAAGACCGCCTACTCCTCATCATTCCCTCACAAGTAGACCCTAAAAAGCCCCGCAAGGACGACCCTGCGCCCTGGGTTCGCGACTACGTTCGTGAAGCGGTGCAGGATTCGGGCAAGTACGACGTGATAACCTTCACTGCGGAGGATGCCAAAATTAAGCGAGGTTTGACTGACCGGATACTCGAATCGAAAGACCTTGAACAGCCCTACTCCAATGAGACCCTGCAAAAGTTCGCCGCCATTTTTGGCGTGAACCGCGTTTTCTACGCCATTCTCACCGAGAGCAAAAAAGGGCTTCGCGTCAATATCCTTCTACTAGGGCGCGTGGGGAGAGATACGTGGCAGACGCTTCTGACGGATGAACTTTCGACGGGAGAGGTGTTGGGCGCTCAACAGGTTGTTGAGGGCGCAAAGCGAATTACGTTCAAACTAAACAAAAAAGACCTGAACGCGATGATTGCGGACAATATGATTGTCCAGTTGGGCTTGCAATCGCAACTAAACGAACGTATGCCAAGCCTTGCGGCGTTACGCCTCTCTCTGAATTCTGTCAACACATCGAAAGCCGCGCCAAAAGACCCTGTTAAAGAGCCAACCCCTAAAGAGAGTGTAGGCGTGAAGCCAACTCCGCAAGAGGGAGTGAAGGTAACGCCACCGCCGAAACAGGGCGATACGCCTCCGAACGGAAACGACCCCGCCGCCCCCAAAGCGGTGAAGCCCCCGCCAGACAGAAGCGTGTCGCCTAAGCCGCCCCTGCCCAACCCAAACCGTTCGCCCGGCGACATTACCGCCGCTACCGATGCGCTGACGCTACCGCTGAACGTTCAGAGAACCGACTCGGAGGAGCAACTCCGTCACTATCAGCAGGATAAAGACCTCGCCAACGTGATTCTGACGCTTCGTCGCGCTCTCAACGACCGCCCGAACGAACTGATACTGCGCGAACAGCTCGCAC
>CAIJLM010000023.1 GCA_903821495.1 uncultured Chthonomonas sp.
AGAGGAGGCGAAACTAGCGTCCGCCGGGTCTGCCGCCCATGCCGCCGAACTGCGGACGTGGATGCGCTTTGTCCCAATCCTCAACCTTTTTCTTTTGCGGTTCGGTGAGAACCTTCAAGGCTTCCGCACGCATCTTTTCACGCGCCGCCCGCATTGCGCCAAAACCGCCGCCGCCCATCATACCGCCCATGCCGCCGGGAGGTCCCCCGCCGCCAGGTCTGCCGCCACCGGGAGGGGGAGCGCCGCCGGGAGGAGGTCCACCGGGTCTACCGCCGCCCATCATTCCACCCATACCGCCGGGAGGTCCCCCAGCGGGGCGGTTCTTCGCCACGACATCCTGAATCTGAGAAATCTGCTTGTCGGTCAGTTTGAGCGAGGGATAGACCTCTAAGGGGATTCCTCCGTCACGCACAGCGCTCAGTTTTTTCAGAAGCGGGGGCAACGCCTTTTTCTGCGAGTCGTTGAGAATAGCGGTAATATCTTTATCCGCTTTCTCTTGGATTTTACCTAGCTTCTCAAAATTAGCGCGCATCGCGTTGAAGTCCATACCGCCGCCCATGCCGCCTCCACCCGCTCCGGGGCGCGGCATAATTTTTTCGCGCTCCGCCGTCACCGAGGCTTGAATCGCCCTGATTTGGCTCGTCTGCTTGGGGTTCAACTTGATAGCGCCGGCGTAAGCGTCTACAGGAGCGCCCGCCGCTGTCAGTTCACGAGGACCTCCTCTGCCTCTTCCGCCCATCATACCACCGGGAGGACCTCCGCCCATCATACCGCCGGGCGGTTGAGCCTCTACTCGCGCCATTAAACTCGCGCCCAAAAACGTCGTCGCGAGGAGCGCAAACCCTGTCGTTACTAAACGACTTCTCATCTCTGTTCTCCCTTTCCGCGTGCCTGTCTAACACGCCATGAAACCATTCGGAATTTTAGCCGTGTCGCTTCACACAATAAGCCTACACTCTAAGACTTGTAAAACGTCCTTTGGCAACTCCTGTAGACGTAAGAGTTCACACTTTTTGGAATGAACCGCGAAAAGCGCAATGCACAATGCGATTCTACCGCGAAACACGCGAAACACGCGAAAAAAATGCACCAAGCCCCAAACTTGGAACCATTCGCACAGGCTTCCCAATCTCAAACCAGAAGAACTCCTCTCCTTTGCGAAGGAGAGGTTGGGTGAGGTTAAGTGAAGATTCCCAACCCTGAACTCTTACGGCAGTTTAGTCCGCTACGCGGACAGAGTATCGCCTCCCCTCCTGAATCCTACACGCTTCCGCCCCCCCCGATTTCAGTTCCAGTATGGCGCGAGTAGAGCGTATGGGCAAACAGATGCGATAGGGCGCGATGCTCGCTCTCACCTGCAACACGCGCCCATTTTTATCTAGGTAGACGACATCTATCGGGAAGCGCATTCCGATAGTATGCACTCCATTGCAAGGCTCTAGCCACATCCCCTCATCGTCGCTCAGAGAGGCGCGTCCCAGTAGCCCTCGCGCTTGACGGGCGAGGCTATGCGCTACCTCTAAACGCGAGAGTATCACGTTTCCATTCTCATCGCAAAGCGCGTTTAGCGCAGTGGCGGGGGCGCTACGTTTCAGCCGACTACTCCCATTCACATTCAGCGAGTATCTTGCGGTACGCTTCGCGGGCGTGCTGATACGCCTGTTTCGCGTCCTCCATCTCGGCGGACGCGATAAACCGCTCCTTCTCAGCCCAGCACTGCTCTACGCTCTTCAAGCACCACGCCGCGCTACTGCGGAAGGCGCGAATGGGCTTATCGCCTACAATAACAAAGACAGGGTTGGTGTGCGACGCTCCGAGAATACGCGCCGCCACCCAACTACTGCGGGTTATCTCCACATCAAAGGCGATGTCCTGCGCCTTGCCGTCCGCCATCACCCTCTTTCGCGCCACAGGGTAGCCATTCTGTAGAAGCTCCACGGTCACCTCCCGCGAGGCTCCAATGCGGGCGCGTTCCAAACTCCAGTACCCGCCCTGCTTTGCGCCCTCATTTGGCGTTTCAGAAAGAAGCGCCGCCACCTTGAGAGTCGCATGAACCTGTCCCGCTTTGACTAGACGTATCTCGCTCTCCTTCTCGCCCACGCCCTGCCCGTTGACCGCAAAATCCATCAGGTGGCTACGCCCGTCGCTGACGTAGCACCGCCCGTGCCGAATTCCCTCGCACCACGTATCGAAGTCGAGTTTGCTATCCAACTTCACGTAGGAGCGCCCTTTGCCCACGCGCTCGCCCGTAATACAAGGAAAGTCGGTCTCTCCGCTGATTCGCGTGCGATAGCCACAGTTGAGCGTGTGATACCAGATATTCAGTTCGCTCTGGAAAGGGGTGTCCACCGTAGACAAAAAGTCTACCGCAGGAACGAGGGCTCCATCGGGACCCGGGACGGTGTGAGTCACATCTACAATATACTCCATCGCCCCAATGCCGTTGAAAAGCGGAACCTCAGAAGTGGGCAGTTCGCCCGATTTCGTAGCCAGCCCGTTGCCGCTATGCGCGGGTCCGCACACCGCTCCCTGCTTCTTCGCCCAGCGGAGAGTATTAAGGCACAGCGTGGGCCAGTGCTTAGAGGAGGCTCCGCCGGGATACATCTGGTCTTTGAGGCGAAGAAGGCAGAGGTGTCCCGACTGATGCGAACCGAACCCAGAGACCTCGATGTCGTAGCGAAGAAGATAGGGATAGTTGGAGACGGGGTCAATTTTCCCTGTGAAGAACTGCTTCTGATAGTCGAAGCAGGGACCCCAAGTCAGGTTGCACCCTACTTTTAAGTCCTCCCCCTGACACTGCCGCGCCATGTCCGAAGCGAGAACTCCCTCGGTGGGGTTCGTGTAGTGGGCGCAGCCCGCCGCGTGGATGTGATGGTCTCCCGACCACCAACCGCTTAAAGAGGGGTCTACCCAGCGCTCTAGCGCAAAGTTGAGCGTGAGAGGCTTTTTACCCACTGTCGCCTGCGTCGTATGGGAGATGTATTCGGGTCCCCGTGTACACTCTATTGTATACTCGCCCGGAGGCAGGGAGAGTTTCTCGCCGTCAGCGCGGTATATCTGTGGATGAAAAGCGAAATCGGGCGCGAGCCTTCTGGCTTGCGAAGGGTAGACGCGCCCCAATCTGTCGCGAATGGCGAACATAGCGGTAACGGGCAGTCTGTTCTCGTCGCGAATATGGAAGGTGACAGGGGTGGATTTAGCGATGCTGAAGAGGATGTCCGCGTCGTTGCGAAAACCGATGTCCTGCGTACCCTGCCCCACATTGAAGGAGATTTTCGCCTCGCGCCGCCCGACTTCGCTACTATAGAGTTGCACTATTCGATACTCCAACCCAAGCCCGCTGAGGCGTGGCGTGAGCGGTTGCGCGTTGAACATCTGCATTTCGAGCCAACGGTCTCGAACTTCTGAACGGGGCGAATTG
>CAIJLM010000024.1 GCA_903821495.1 uncultured Chthonomonas sp.
ATACCACAAGCGAAGCGTGACGAAAAATCGTACAGAACTATTTCGCTTGTGACGCTAGGAAGGGCGTTTTCTTGACGGTACGGTCACGGTCTTCGGTTATCCTAATAGATGAAATAGGGCGCTTCGCTAAATTTTCGCGCCAAAAAGGATAACAGAGATGAAAAACTCAAATACGTATATCAGAACCGTGACGCAAATTTTCGCTACTCTTCTGCTGCTTGTCGCCGCGATAGGCGCGAGTAACGCGACCGTTTATGACGTGGGGCCCTCTGCGGGCTACCTCCCCAAGCTCTCTAATGTTCCGTGGGGGGCGCTCAAACCGGGCGACATCGTAAATATCCACTGCGCCCCGGGAGGCTATCACGAGATTGTACAGATTTCGGAATCGGGAACCGCCGCGCAACCCATAGTGATACGCGGCATACCCGACCCAGTTACGGGCGCGTTGCCTGTGATTGACGGCGCGGGCGCGGTTATGGACACGCACGTAGATTTCCGCAACCCCGTTTTCGAGACGTTTGGCATTCTGATTGTGACGCCGCGAGCAAAAGGCTACGTGTACGGGCAGACCTTTCCCTCCTATATCTCGATAGAGACGCTGGATATTCGCAACGCCATGTATCGGGCGGACTCCTCTATCTCCTTTATAGATGAACACGGCTCTACCCGGATATACGACCCCTTCGCCTGCGGAATCTATATTGAGTTCGCCAAGCATTTAGCGATTCGCGGTTGCGAAATCAGTTTCAACGGGAACGGTATTTTCGCCAACTCGAAGAATCAGGCGTTCCAGAGTTCCGTTGACCTGCTCATCGAAAAGAACTACTTGCATGACAACGGTCAGCCCTATATCGCGGGCTTGAGCAACGGCTACGCCATGCACAATATCTACGTCGAGTCGGATGGCGCGGTGTATCAGTACAACCGTTTTGGTCCCCTACGCGCAGGGTGTCACGGCGTGATGATTAAAGACCGCTCGGCGGGAACCGTCATTCGATACAATGAGGTTACGGATACCGAGTGTTCCAATATCTTCGCGATTCTCGACCCGCAGGGCGGCTCGAACTACCTTGAGTTCAAGCCCAACTACCCCGACGCTTACGTGTACGGCAACGTGATAACGTTGAACCCCTCCGCCTCTAGCCTAAGTTCAGTAGTCTGGTTTGGCGCGTACAACGGCGCGACCTACTATCCGACTGAGCATCGCGGAACGCTGTACTACTATCACAACACGGTAGTCAGTCATCAGCCCAACGTGACAGCGTTTCTGTTGACCGATGTTCCCTACGCGCCGAATGTCAACATCTACGAGAAGGTGGACTGCCGCAACAGTATCTTCTACACGGATTCGGCGATAAACTCAAGCGTCTACCATAATCTGAAGATGATAGAAACGAGCGCGAAAGGGCGGCTGGATATGAGCGCAAACTGGCTGAGTCCGGGAACCGCGCAACTCTGGTCCAACGGCGGTAGCGTAGTCAACGGTTGGGCGAGCCAACTCTTCGGCTCGAACGGCGTAAACAGTCCCGGCTTTGTGGATTTGCCCGGCGGCGACTACCGCCTGCTCGTCGGGGCGAACAGCGTGGACGCGGGCGGTTCGCTTGCGCCCTCCGCTCTCTCGCTCGGCTACGACGTTCTTCAACAGTACCTTGCGCCGCAAAACTTCGCGCCGCGCAGTCCTATCGGTCTCGCCTCCGACATCGGCGCGTTTGAAGGGGCTACTCCTGTCGTCACGACAAACACCATGCTCACGGTTCCCTCCGTAGGAGGCAGTCTTGGGGCTTCCGTGAATCTCTATGGGATACTGAACACGACGAACAATCTGCCTGTCGCGAATGAGTTGTTGACGTTCTCTTTGGCTGGGAGTGTCGTAGGGACGGCGATAACAGACGCAAGCGGCAAAGCCTTCGTCTCTGTCGTGATACCCGCCAATTTGGGGGCGGGACAGGTCGCCATAAGCGTCAGTTTTGCAGGGGATGTCTACTTCAACGCCTCCGCTGGCTCTGGCTCTCTCGCTATTAACAAAACCGCTACGAAGATAACGGTGGAGTCTCCTAGCGGGAAGGTCGGAACATCGGGGAATCTCAAAGCGACCCTGACGCAAAAATCCAATGGCGCTCTGTTGAATGGCAAGACGGTGCGCTTTCAGATAGACGGAGCGGACGCTGGGCTGGCAGTTACCTCGGCGGGGGGCGCTCTGCTTCCCTTCACGATAACCAATGCGCTGAGCGTTGGAACGCATACGCTGACGGCGATATTTGATGGCGATAGCGTCTATCTAAACGCCTCTAGTAGCGGAGGAACGCTTACCGTAAAGCCTTAACTCTATTTTGCATACACGCTCTTTCCGTTGTAGGAAGCGCTATCCGAAAGCGCTATAATAGGCGGAAGGAGCGACTATGCAGATTTCACAAAAAGCGGTTCGATTTTCGGAGAGATTGGCGCAAGTGCGCCTCGTAGTGATGGATGTAGACGGCGTAATGACCGATGGAACCATTACCTACGACGACACAAACAACGAACTCAAACGGTTTCATGTTATGGATGGGGTGGGGATAACCCTGCTCAGGCTGTGCGAGATACCCGTCGTCTGGATGTCGGGGCGCAAGAGCCACGCCGTTACCAAACGCGCCCATGAACTGAAAGTTGTACGCCTCTACGAAGGAGCGAGAGATAAGCGGGTTGCGTTGGCGGAGGTTTGTAGCGATTTCGGACTGGCGCGGGAGGAGTTGGCGTTTGTCGCCGACGACCTGAACGACCTCCTCGCCTATCAGGGCGTGGGGGTGAGTTTCGCAGTTGCGAACGCCGCGCACGAACTGAAAGCGGTAGCCGATGCGGTGACGGAGCGCTTTGGCGGAAACGGCGCAGTGCGCGAAGTGTGCGAGGCGGTTCTGGATGCGAAAGGGCTACGCCAACAGGCTGTTGAGAAGTACCTCGCTATGCTCATTGAGGAGCAGGAGGGCACGGGGCAGTAGAAGCGGGGCGGAAACGATGGGGTAAAAGCCCGTAGGGGAGATAAGAGGCTATGTGAAGCGAGGGGTAGGCTTTCAACTAAAGATTATTTAATTTGAAATTAAGCCCTCTTTAATTTTGCCGCTCTATAATACACTTGCGCTTGGCTTTCAGGCGCTTCTTTATCTTCTCTGTTTTGGGAAAGGAACCCCTTCCGTGAAGCGACTCTCTTCTGGTTTCACTCTTATTGAGTTATTGGTAGTTATCGCGATTATCGCGATACTTGCGGCGATTCTGTTCCCCGTTTTCGCTCAAGCCCGCTCTAAGGCGCGTCAAACCGCCTGCCTCTCCAACTTGAAACAGGTTGGCACCGCTCTTATGATGTACTCGCAGGACTACGATGAAGTTTTGCCTGGCGACACTACCCTCAACATCAACGGTATTACCGATGCCCGCTGGCCCGCTCCCGCCACCTCCGCAAACAGCGCAGGCTTGGGAGAGCCTATGGGGTGGATGCAACCCTACAACCCCGCTAACCCCGGAACCTATCGCATCTGGGCGCGTGACATTCAGCCCTACACGAAAAACCTCGGCATCTTCCACTGCCCCCAAACCAAACTACGCTCCGCAGACGGAACCTGCGCGGCTAATGGCGGAACCTGTGAAGTGAACGACCCCAGCATCTCCAACCCCGGCAACGGCAACATCTTGCTCAACGGCATCGTCGCCTCGAAGTCCATCGCGGTTATCACGGCTCCCGCCGACATAATCTTCGCCCACGAAGTACGTAACTACAACCGTGTGGCGCAAGAGAAGCCACGCGGAATTCTGGTCAACGGCGAAGTCCTCTATACCGGATTCACAAACGCCTATTACGATTCGTTGCATTCGGAAGGCGCGAATCTCCTCTTCTGCGACGGACACGCGAAGTGGCACAAGCGCGGGGCGATTCGATTCGCCGAGTTTGGCGCCCCAGAATCGCTGAACCCCGGTATGCCCACAAATGTCGCGCAAGACGACGCGGGCGCGAACGCTCAGACCCCGCTCATCTTCCGCTCTGAGTTCTAAGGCGTATCCCTCTTACACCGCTTCCCTCTCCCGCTACCGGGAGAGGGATTTGCCATTTTTCTTTTAGACTGTTACATAAGGAACGAAGACCCATGCGTTTCAGAAATCTGTTTGTTACCCTTGGAGCGGCGCTCGGTATAGCAGGGGGGAGTCCCTCCGTCTCTCAAGCCGCCCCCCTCGACAAAACGGCGCAGGCGAACTCTTTTGTCACGCTGGCGCCCATAGAGAGCGAAGCGTTCAGCAATCTCAACGGCGAAAGTTGGGACGACGCGAAAACGGGGCGCGTCCCCAACTATCTGAGGGCGATAGCCGCCACCCACCCCAAAGCGGTCTCCTCCTTCGCACACCTCTTCAAGACCGTTCTTTGCGGCGGCTCCGTCTCTCCCAATGTCAAGTTGGCGATGGGGCTACGTATCTCTCAGATGAATGGAAGCGCCTACCTCACTCGCCATCTATTACGGCTCTCCAAAACGCTTCAGAGCGACCAGTCCTCCGCGCCCTCCAGCCCCGCCTATCGTATGGGGGTGTTGTATGCAGAGCATCTTACAAAAGCGGTTCGGGGAGTGACAGATAACGAATTTATGCAGGCGAGAGGGGTATTCAACGATGCGGAGATTGTGGAACTGACAGCGACGACCTGCTTCTTTAACTATTTTTCGCGTTTTTGTAGCGGAGCGGGCTTGCCCCTTGAGGCATGGGCTTCAGAATCTCCCAATGGTCAGGTGAAACTCGCGGAGAAGAGTCAAGCCCGCGCCCGCGTAACGCTCGCCACCGACAATGAGCTGGAGATGGGTTCTACGTTTCTAAAGAGAACAGTAGACCCGCGCCAGAGTCTAGGTTTCAAAATCGCGAACTCGCAACGCGCCATGCTTCGCGTTCCCGATATTGGCGGAGCGTGGTGGGGGTTTTGGCAGGACATCCGAACGGAGACCAAAATGGCTCGCGCCGACCTCCTGCATATCTCCTTCGCGGTATCCACATTGAACGACTGCCGCTACTGCGTTCTGCATCAGGTAGCGGGGTTGAGCAAGTCCGGCGTTTCCGCCAGCAAACTAATGAGTATGCGGGATAGCGATGATATGCTTTCGCCGAAAGAGAAAGCGTTAACGAATTTCTCCCGTAAATTGACCGCTACGCCGCAAACGCTAAACGCGCAAGACTATACCTCGTTACGCGCAGGGGTGGCGGACGATAACGAGGCGGTGGACGCGCTCCTGCAAACGTGCGCGTTCAACTTCATGAATCGCTTTACGGATGGGCTTCGCCTTCCCTCTGAAGAGGAGGCGGTTCAGACCTATCAAGGGATTTATGGCGACAAATCCTACGATAATTTCTACAACAAACGCTAAGAGAGGGAGTTCTGTGGATATCGTCTATGCCAATCTGTTTCGCGTTGAAAGAGCATAGCGAGCGAGAGGACTGTCTGTTCGGCGAAGGGCGCGGCGATAATCTCAAGTCCGAGTGGCAGATGGTTCTTTCCAAAGCCCATCGGAATGGAGATAGCGGGTAGCCCTGCAAGGTTGCCCGCGCCCCCATTCCCGCCCCAAGGCTCCGTTACTTCGCTCAATCCCTTCGCTATGGGGGGCGCTTCGAGGAGAAGAGTCGGGGCGATAAGCGCGTCGTACTCCTGCCACATCTTATTCAGCGTCGTGATGGCGAGGGCGCGTATTCGCAGGGCGCGAATATAGTCCGCCGCTGAAACGGTCAGCCCTGCTATAAGCCCCGCTTGTTGGTTTGTATCGGCGAGGGATTTCAGTTTGTCGCTACGAATCAGGTTCTCAAACGCGGCGGAGCCTTCCGCGTTGACAATCGTTCCTGCGCTTGCGTCGTAGGGAACGCCCTCAGGGTACTTTGTCTCCTTGAAAGTAAACTTCTGTTTTTTGAAGACCTCTAGCGCGGCATCGAACGTCTTTTTGACTTCGGGCGCTCTGCTGTAGTCGTGGCGGAGTATCCCGATTCGCAGGGGCTTTCCCGATGCCAAATTTCGCGGGCTGAACTGAAAACGTCCGGGGGCGCTCGTCAAATCGAGCGGGTCGCGCCCCGCAATCGCTTGTAGGATATGCCCGCAGTCCTCCGCAGACCGCGCCATCGCCCCAATTTTGTCTAGCGTCCAACTCAGCGCCATCGCCCCGTGACGGCTGACGCGCCCATAGGTCGGGCGTAGACCCGTAATACCGCAGAACGCCGCCGGAACCGTAATGCTCCCCCACGTCTCCGTGCCAATTGAAAAGCCTACCGCCCCCGCGCTGGTCGCCGCCCCTGAACCCGACGACGAGCCTCCCGCCCACCGCTCCTTATCCCAGGGACACTTCGCCGCGCCGTGCAGAGAGGCGGAGGCGTGTTCGTATCCTCCCCCGCCCGCCAGCTCTATCATCGCTAATTTCCCTACAAGAACCGCGCCCGCGTCCCGTAGACGGCTCACCACCGTCGCGTCGTAGTCAAAAATCTGGTCTTTATGGGCGGGAGAACCCCACTGTGTAGGGATTCCATTTGTCGCGAGGAGGTCTTTCGCGCCGTAGGGAACGCCGTGCAGAGGGCTACGCGCCCTCCCCGCGCTGAGTTCGCTATCCGCCTGTTTCGCCTGTTGTAGGGCGATGTCGCGGGTGAGGCGCGCGAGGGCGTTCAACTCCGCCCCCGCCTTTTCGAGACGTTCAAGGTAGAGAACGGTCAGTTCCATCGAGGAGATTTTCTTGGCGCGTATGAGCCTACCTAGTTCGGTAGCCGTTTTGAAGTGCAGAGGCGTTTCAGGCATGAGTGAGAATCTCCTGTCTCAAGTATAAGATAGCGGACGGAATAACCTACTGCGAAAACGCGGAGCGGGGCGTGTCTGTAAGAGGGTTCGCTACTCTTTTGATGATGTACTACGCTAGACTTTTAGGCGATCGAGGGCGCGGTCAATACGGTCGCGCGCCTCTTGAGCGATAGGCTGTAGCGCCGCGTTACCCGTCATCGGAACCATAAAGAGCGGGTCTTGCGCGTTCACCTCCACAGTATCGCCTCGCTGGGCGAGTAGTACGTTGCAGGGCAGGAAAAGCCCGATATTGGGTTCGGCGGCGATGGCGCGAGAGGCGAGCGCTGGGTTGCACATCCCAAGTATGGTGTAGGGATTCATCTCGAAGCCTATCTTCTCTTGTAGGGTATGCTGGACGTTCATCTCCGTCAGAACGCCGAAACCCTCCGCTTTGAAGGCTTCTTTAACCTGTGTGACGGCTTCGTCGAACGTCGCTCCAAGCGTGACGGAGAGACCGTAAGTTGGCTTTTCTGTTGTGTTCATGCTGTTTTCCATTTCAGAGGGGCTGTTTAGGTATGATTTCGACTCGTCTTAGGGTGTTTCCTGCTTAGCTCTCCCCGCCCTGTGAGCGTCTTGGGTAAAAAACCTGCGCTTACTCCCATAACTCTGAACTCTTACCCCCTCTCTGCGCTTGAGTTTTACAAGGGGTTTTGGGGTAGACTTATCGGGGAGTGGAAGCGAATAAGACATTCACTCCTAATAAATCTGCTTTGGAATCGTTTCTGAGGACGAGAACGAGGAAGGCTACCGATGAAGATTGGAATTTTGACGGGCGGCGGAGACTGCCCAGGCTTGAACCCAGCGGTTCGCGGTTTTGTTATCAAGTCTCTTGAATACAGACACCAGGTCTACGCTATTCGAGAGGGTTGGCGCGGCTTAGTAAAGCCCATCATTGACGACAATCCCTTGACGCTGAACGATGTAGATGAGCTTATCTATCGGGGCGGAACCGCGTTGCGCTCCTCCCGAACCAACCCCTACAAAGACCCCGCGCAGCTACAAGCCGTGAAGGAGAACATCCAGAAGCATGGCTTCGACGCGATTGGCGCATTTGGGGGAGAGGACACGCTCGGAGTCGCCAGCAAACTCTACAAAGACGGTTTCAACACGGTGGGTTGCCCCAAAACAATGGACAACGACCTCTCCGAAACCGACTACACCTTTGGCTTCGACTCCGCTGTGAGCGTGAACGTGGATGCGATTGACCGCCTCCGCGATACGGCGCGTTCGCACATGAGAGTCATCGTGCTTGAGGTGATGGGACGACACGCCGGTTGGGTGGCGCTACACTCCGCTATCGCAGGAGGCGCGGACGCAGTTCTGCTTCCCGAACTCAAAATGGACGTAGACGAACTCTGCGCTCAGGTGCAACGCGCTTTTGACCGCAAAAAGTACGCGATTGTCGTCGCTTCCGAAGGCGTGGAGCTACCCGGAAACGACGAAGGCGAAGCCACGCTCGACGCTTTTGGTCATGTCAACCTGAGCAACCGCGCCGTCGGAGAGACAGTCGCAAGTATCATCGAAGAGCGTACCAAGTTGGAGACCCGCTCCGCCGTCACCGGACACATTCAGCGCGGGGGAGCGCCCACCGCTTTTGACCGCGTGCTTGCGTCGCGCCTCGGCGTTCGCGCCGCGCAGTGCGTCCATGAGAGAGATTTCGGCAAGATGGTTGCGCTACGCGGAACCGACATTGTGACAGCGCCCATCGAAGCCGCTGTGGGAACCCTCAAAGTCATCCCCGCCGACCTTATCGAGCAGGTGAAGACACTGTTCTCGAAATAGCGCTAACGAACAGAGAGTTCTTTCATGGGATAGTAGGGGTGATGTGCGCCGAAAATCATAGCGCATATCACCCCTTCCTAACTAGGTAAGAGTCTGCTCTTTAGGGAATTAATCGCGAGATACGCGAAAGAGATGCACAGTGCAACCTACTAAATACCAACTATTCCACATGAGTTCGTACTACTCCCTGCACTAAAAATAGAGCAGGAAATTCCCTCTCTACGCCGAAATATAGATTCCATGCTACGAAATCTTTTTGAAGGAGAACCGTTCGTAATGCGTATACGCAAAATAGTCCTATACAGCGCCGCCCTCTTCTCGCTAACCCTCGCTATGGCGCGACCTGCGAAAGCCGAAGTTAAACTGCACAACCTCTTCACCGAGGGAGCCGTTCTGCAACGCGACAAGAAAATTCCGATATGGGGAACGGCGCGTAGCGGGGAGCAGATAAGAGTCGAGATTGCAGGAGAGCGCGTTTCGACGACAGCGGAGAGTGACCGCTGGATAGTCTATCTCAAGCCGCTCAAAGCGGGAGGACCCTACACGCTAAAAGTGCAGGGCGATAACCTCGTAGAGGTCAAGAACCTCTATGCGGGCGAGGTCTTCGTCTGTAGCGGGCAGTCTAATATGGAGTGGCCCCTCATCGCCGCCGACAACGGAGCCTCCGCTGTCGCGGAAGCCAACGACCCTGACCTCCATCTTTTTCATGTTCCCAACACCGTGAGTTATGAGCCGCTACACGAAGTCAACGCGAAGTGGACACCCTGCACTTCCGACACGGCGCGAAACTTCACCGCTGTCGGCTACTTCTTCGGGCGAATGTTACGCCAAAAGTTGAAAGTTCCCGTCGGGTTGATAGAGACCGCATGGGGCGGCACACCCGCCGAAGCGTGGACGAGCCGGGACGCGCTTCGCGCAAAGCCCGAACTAGATGGTATGGTCAAGGCGCACGACGACGCTCGGAAAAGTTACCCCGCTCTCAAAGAGGCGTATGACCGTGATATGCAGAAGTATCAGAAAGACCTTGAGCGCTCAAAAGCGGACGGTACGCCTGAACCCAAAAAGCCGCAAGAGCCGGGCAACCCCCTCAATCCTTGGGGACCCTCCACTCTCTACAACGGCATGATAGCGCCGCTTCTCCCCTACGGTATTCGCGGGGCGCTCTGGTATCAGGGCGAATCGAACGCGGGACGCGCCTACCAGTACGGAACCCTCTTCCCCGCGATGATTCAGGACTGGCGCGACAACTGGCTACAGGGCGATTTCGCCTTCTACTTCGTGCAACTCGCGCCCTGGGCTCCCGCTGAACCCGGAACCTGGCCCGAACTGCGCGAAACCCAACTCCGCACTCTCACAAAACTCAAGAATACAGGCATGGCGGTTATTACCGATGTGGGCGACAAAACCGACATTCACCCCCGTAAAAAGCAACCCGTCGGAGAGCGCCTTGCGCTTTGGGGACTCGCGAAAATTTACGGACTGCCCGTCGAATACTCAGGTCCTCAGTTCGAGAGCGCCGAGTTTAAGGACGGCAAAGCCTACGCCACATTCTCCCACGTAGCGGGCGGACTCGCGACCGCTGGCGATGGCACGCAGGGACATACCGAAGAGGTTCTTGGCTTCGAGGTGGTGGGCCCCGAAGGGCGCTACTACCCCGCGCAAGCCCGTATCGAAGGCGGGAAGGTCGTGATATGGAGCAAAGAGGTTCCTACGCCCGTAGCGATTCGCTATGGATGGGACAACTACCCCATCGTCAACCTCTTCAACCGCGCAGGACTACCCGCTTCGCCGTTCCGCACCGACGACTATCCCTATATCACCAAAGGGCGCTAGAGCGTGTTACCTTTAGGGGATGACTGCCGTCTCTATAGACAGTGTACGCCTAACCCCCTAACTCCTCCTTCCCAAAAACGGGAAGGAGGAGTTAGGGTATCATGAAAGCGGCTTTCCCCGCTACGAAAGGTCATTTCTATGAAACGCAACGACACCGCATCCGCGAAACCGAACTTCACCCTCAATCGCCGTAACCTGCTGACTCAACTCGCCTCCGGCGTGTTCATCAGTTCGACGACGATCTCCTTCGCTGAAGAGTTGACGCGCACTCCCGCCCAGACCGAAGGTCCCTTCTACCCCGACAAAATGCCTCTCGATACTGATAACGACCTGCTGGTTATCAACGACAGTATCACCTCCGCCGTCGGAACCGTCGCCCACCTCACCGGGCGCATACTGGATGCGAAGGGCGACCCCATCCGTAACGCCGTCGTAGAGATATGGCAGGTGGACGGCAAAGGCTCCTATCTGCATACCAAAGGCGCGAACAGCGCGAATGGCGGCGTGAAGGACTCCAATTTTCAGGGGTTCGGGCGCTTCCTTACCGCCTCTAGCGGCGAGTACTACTTTCGCACCATAAAACCCGTACCCTATCCAGGGCGCACTCCGCATATCCATGTCAAGGTGAAAATCAAGGGGCAAGAGGCGTTCGTAACACAGTGCTACATCAAAGGCGAAAAGCGTAACGAGGCGGACGGCGTTCTGCGCGACATCCGCGATGCGAAGGCGCGACAGTCGGTCATACTCCCCTTTGAACCCGTGAAGGAGTCGAAAATCGGCGAACTCAAAGCGCATTTCGACATCGTGTTGGGTTATACGCCCTCTGCGTAGCGAGGCTCGCCTCTCTCGCTTGTTGGAGGGTTGCGAATAGTCCGTGCAGGAGAACCGCGAGGCAACGTCTAAAAGTAGGGAACCTATTTTACGATTCCCTGCTATGCCCTTAAACGAAGCCGCCGCCACACCCTCACCCTCAACGCAACCCTCTCCAAAACGGAGAGGCGTTACCTTTCGCGCCGTCCTACTAGGAACGCTACTCACCCCGCTCAATGCGTTCTGGGTTCTTCGTATGGAGGAGGTGATGGCGGGACCCTTTCCTTCCATCCTCTCCCTCTTCGCGAACTGCGTTTTTCTGCTCGTTATCCTCGTCGGGTTAAACCATGTTTTATGGCGCTTCGCGCCCCGCTTCGCCTTCTCGCAAGCGGAACTCCTCACTCTCTACACCATGCTCGCCATATCAACAGGCATGGCGGGGCAGTCCGGTATCAACATCGTCTGCGGAGTGATAGGGCACGGCGCATGGTTCTCTGCGTCGAATGGAGGGTGGGGTTCGTTTCTCTCCGCCTTTCCCGACTGGCTCGTGGTACGCGACACGGAGATACTGCGCGGACACTTTCTCGGTAACTCTACGTTCTATGATGGAGCGATTCTTCGCGCTTGGATGACTCCTGTTCTCGCCTGGACTCTCCTCTTTAATCTCGTTCTGCTGGTCGCCTATAGCGTCAACATCCTTGTCCGCAAACAGTGGGCAGACCACGAACGCCTCACCTTTCCCATTATCTGGCTCCCTATTGAGATGACGGAGGAGGGCAAAGGAACCGCCTTCTTCAAGAATCGCTGGATGTGGGCGGGGTTTATAATTGCGGGCGGGCTGAACCTCTGGAACGGTATCGCGTTTCTCTACCCCTCCGTACCCGCTCTGCCTATGG
>CAIJLM010000025.1 GCA_903821495.1 uncultured Chthonomonas sp.
ATTACGTGGACTTCGTCCGTAACGTGTTGCTTCAGGAAAACTGGCAATGGCGACCTCTATTCGGCGACGCTAACAAACTGCACATCCGATCTCAACCTCGGCTGTTGCTTCTTTACCGATACTGCCAGCAAGTGTTCGCTAAACATTTGTCCCCCGAACGTCATTCCTATCCATTAAGCGCCGTTCAAGGTAAGTAGCGAGGTGCAGACATAAGCCCCTTCATGCAATCAGAAGGGGCTATCCAAAGTCAACTGCACTAGGGAGTAAGTTCCATGAATCTATCGAAACAACATCGTAACCAAAACTACAAAGGTTTCACGTTGATAGAACTGATGGTAGTTATCGGGATTATAGCACTGCTTTCAGCGATTGTACTGCCTGTTCTCGCTCGTGCGAGAAGGGAAGGGCATAAGGTGGACACCATATCGAACCTGAAGCAGTGCGGTCTATCTCTCTCCCTCTATTGTGAAGACTATGATGGGGTTACGTCAATGCCAACCTATGAGGCGGCCAACAAAC
This sequence comes from uncultured Chthonomonas sp., assembly GCA_903821495.1. Classification (GTDB taxonomy): domain Bacteria; phylum Armatimonadota; class Chthonomonadetes; order Chthonomonadales; family Chthonomonadaceae; genus CAIJLM01. The sequence goes on from CAIJLM010000025.1 coordinate 520, forward strand.
TCCTCAAAACAGCGCCAACTTGTGATAAAGCGGATTTCTGGCGTGCCTCCTGTACTAATGATTGGGGCAAGCCGCTTATCGGTTCCTACGGATACGTGCGCGGGCTACAACGCTATTCCACCCCTGAAGGATGGCAGGAGTACCTAGACTGGACAGATAACCCTCATTCCGCGTCAGGAAGCCTCCTCGTCAGCATCTTCTACGCCAACAACACTATCTCTGCATTTCATGGCGAAAGACCAGATTTAAAACTTAACCACTGCTCCTATCTCTCTGAACCTTGCCAGACACCTGACCATCTTGTCCGACTCCGCATGGATGGTTCTGTCGCGACAACCTCATGGAAGAGATGGAGGGTCGACACACAACACTCCATATTCGATTGGGAAGGACTCTTTTTCTTTGCAGAATAAACAGGTTGAACTTAAACAACAGAGCTTGGCTAGCGTAATGAGGGAACTTCATCCAACCTCACGCCTTGCGCTAGGCATCGTGTTCATCTCTATTTTGACACGCTATGCAGTACTGCTTCCCATCACATGGACCGGTCATTTCAGAAATACCCTTTTTGACCCTTTCGAGGGGGGTATTATATGCGGGTTATTAGTGGCGCAAAGCCTCATTAGCCAAAAAACGAAGCGAGATAAGCAGACGGCAATCGCGTTCTGCATACTCCTCCTTTTGCTTACCAGCCTTCCCGTGGTTTTGTTCAAAGGCTGGCGGAATCTGTTTGTGTACAACTGGCCCAGCGTAGTCTATCCGCTTGTTATTTTCCCGCTCAACCGTTATCTCTTCCTGAAATACAAAAAAGCGGTAGACCTTGAATAACCTCTCACCCAGCCTCTCTCCAAAATGGCGAGGGGCGAATGCCATAACTGTCAGCCCCGCCACGCCTACAGCAAACTCATCTGAAACGCCTGCGCCCCATACCGCCACGACACGCTAGGCTGGTCGCGCAGAGCCACCTCCACGCAGTGAGGAGCGCACGGCTGTTTCGCCAACCGCTCTTCAACTGTGCGCTTTGCGAGGGCGGGCGCATTGTTCTCGCGGGAGAGGTGGGCAAGCCAGACCGTCGCCGCTGTCCCCTCCGCCATGCGCTCCGCAAGCAGTTCCGCGCACTCCTCATTTGAGAGATGCCCTACCGGAGAGGCGACTTGCGCCTTCATCTGCGGAGAGTAAGAGCCTTTCCACAGCCACTTAATGTCGTGATTCGCCTCAATAACCACCAGATGCGCCCCGCGAATCGCCTCTCGCAGGTTGTCCGTAACGCTACCCACATCCGTCGCATAGGCGACTCTCCCCTGCCCCGAATCAATCACCCAGCCTACAGGCTCCGCCGCATTATGCGGGACGGGAAACGAGCGAATAGTCGCCCCGCCTAGCGTAAACGTGTCGCCAGTGGGGAGGATTTGCATGGGAAAATCGGCGGTAGAGCGTTCACGGAGGGCGTTCAGGGTAGCGGAGTTGCTGATAATGGGGGCTTTGGCGCGACGCGCAAGCGTAGCCGCGCCCTGAATGTGGTCGGAGTGTTCGTGCGTGAGGAGGATAGCGTCGAGGCTATCAATAGCGACTCCGAGGCGGCGGCAGTGGCTCTCAATAGCGCGGGCGGAGAGTCCTGCGTCAATCAGCAGGTTCGCGCCGTTCGCTCGAACAAGAGTGCAGTTGCCGCTACTTCCGCTGGCGAGAGCGTGAACGCGAAAGTCGGTCTCCAACGCTACTTGCCGTCCGATTCAAAGAGACCATCTACAAACTTCACGGGGTCGAAAATTTCGATGTCTTGCGCTCTCTCGCCCAAGCCAATCAGTTTGATGGGCAGTTTGAGTTCGTTCGCAAGCGTAAGGACAATACCGCCCTTCGCCGTGCCGTCTAGTTTTGTCAGGATAATGCCCGTCACGTTCACCGCGCTCATAAAATTTTTCGCTTGGCTCAGAGCGTTCTGCCCAGTGGTTGCGTCCAGAACCATCAGAATCTCATCGGGGGCGCGTCCCAACTCCTTCTCTGTCACACGATAGATTTTCTTGAGCTCGTCCATCAGGTTCGAGCGGTTGTGTAGCCGCCCGGCGGTGTCCGCAATCACGTAGTCCGCGCCTCGCGCTCGTCCCGCCCGAATCGCATCGAAGACGACTGCCGCGGGGTCGGTTCCCTCTTTGTGCTTCACAAGTTCGGTCTGTGTGCGTTGCGCCCAGATTTCGAGTTGGTCAATTGCGGCGGCGCGGAAGGTGTCGCCCGCCGCGAGTATCACTTTTTTCCCGCTCCTCGCGTACATATCCGCCATCTTCGCGATACTCGTCGTCTTGCCTACGCCGTTCACGCCCACCACTAGGAAGAGGGTAGGAGGTTTATCGCTCACCTTGAGCGCCTGCTTCTCGGCGATAGCGGGTTCGGTTAAGATGGCGACGAGAGAGCGTTTCAGGCAGTCCAACGCCTTTTCGCTACTATCTAGTCTCTCTTCGCGAACCGCTTTGCGAAGTTCGCCTATAACGCGCTCCGTTGTGTGGATATTCACATCGCTCTGAATGAGAAGGGTTTCCAACTCCTCGTAAAAGTCTTCGTCGAGCGCCCCACGCCCTGTAAAAAGTTGTTTAACTTTATTGACGATATTTTTGAACAGACCAAATCGCATAACTTGCACTATTCTCCTGATTTTGTGTCCGATTCTGAAGCCACGCTATCAATGCCTGACGTAGGCGGTTTATCGCTCTGCGTGGCGAGTTCGCGCCCGCAGAGGAACATCCCAACCGCCGCAAAAGCATAGAGCATCCACTTATTACCCTCGTTATTGCCGTAACGAACCAGAAGCCACCCTCCCGCCAGCCCCGATAGGCAAGCCGCAAGGGTCACGGGGAAGGCGTATACGGGGTCTTTGGTCTGCGTTCGAGAAGCGGCGATAGCGGGAAGAAGCGCGGCAAGCCCTACAACGACGTGCGCTGTCGCAATAGCGGGAATCGCTTTGAGACCGATAAGGTAGTATAGCCCCGGAATGAGCAGTATTCCGCTCGGTATCTTCGTCGCCTGACTCACGCCTCCCGCCGCTAACCCCAGAATTAGGTAGAGCAGTATGGGAATTCCGCGTACCCCGTAAGCGGGAGTGAGGATGTTCTCTCTCGCTACCTGCAAGATAACGAAGAGCATACCCATAATCGCAATGGAGAGAAAGAGGCGATTGGCTCCGTCGCGCTTGCTGAACGCCGAAAACTTCACGCCGACTAGAGCGCCTAGCGTCATGCCGATAAAGAGCGGAACCCCATAGAGCAGGGCTTGCCACAGGGCGTACTGAAAAGGCGGAACCCCATAGAGCAGGTCTCGAAACAGCGCAAACTGAAACGCGAGAGCTCCAATGACCGTCGCAAGGGATACCGTCAGCGCGAAGGAAAACGCCAACCCCGCCGCTTTCGCCTCTTTATATCCCAGCATCCAACTCAGCATCGGCGCGAATGCGAGTTGCGCTCCCAGTCCCGTCACCGCGCTACCGAACCCCGTTATGAGCGCGGTGGTGAAAACGGCGACCTGCTTGAGCGCGGTGACGTTCAGCGTTCTGCGCTTGCGTCTGGTTGGCGGAAATTCTGTAGGCATGGAAGCGTCTCCTTCGTGTTGAGGCTACCCTTTAATACCCGTAAGAGTAATACCCTGAATGAAATAGCGCTGAGTAAAGAAGAATAGCGCCAGTACAGGAACCATCACCATAGTAGATGCCGCCATGAGCATACCCGGTTCGCTTCCGTGCGCCGTTTGGAAGAGTTGGAGAGCGTAGGCGAGCGGCTGTTTTTCGGGTGAACTGATATAGATGAGCGGGCCCCGGAAGTCGTTCCATGAAGCCATAAACGACATGATGGTCAGCGCGGCTAGGGCGGGCTTCACCTGCGGCAGAACGATACGCCAGAATATCGTATAGAACGAACAGCCGTCAATTCGCGCCGCCTCCTCTAGTTCCGTCGGTATCCCCATAAAGAACTGCCGTAGCAGGAAGATATTAAATGCGGAGCCGACGAACGAGGGAGCCCATAGCGGGTAGAGCGTGTCTATCCAGCCGAAAGCGCGAAAGATAAGGAAGACGGGCATCATCGTGACGGCGGAGGGGAGCATCATTGTGGCGAGTAGCACGGTAAAGAGCGCGTCGCGCCCGGGCCACTTGAGGCGGGAGAAGGCGTAGGCGACCATCGAAGCCGAGAGGAGCGTACCGATAATACTGAGCGCGGAGACCTGTAGCGTGTTCCAGAGATACATTAGTCCGCCGTTGGTCTCAGGAGGTAAAAACTTAATGGCGCTTGGGTAGTTACTCCAGACAGGCGCGATGTGGCGTATCTCCTTGAGAGCGCTGACCTTCGTCGTCAACTCCTTCCCCTTCAAGTTAGCGGGTTCGAGGATACGCACAAGGCGGTCTCCCGTATCGTACTCCTTGAGAACCGCTACCTGAGCCGTCTCGCCCTGATAGGGAAGCGTCGCCAGCCCGACTCTTTTGCCGTCAATATCCACCTTTACC
>CAIJLM010000026.1 GCA_903821495.1 uncultured Chthonomonas sp.
CCAATTTTGCGCCAAAACAGTTCCTAAATACCGCTATTTTATGAGAATTTTTGGGGAGCGGTTGACAATTCTTGAAAGGGTTTGCTATACTCTAAACACTCCCGTTTCAATGATGAACTCTGGATATCTTTTTACTAGTGGGCGAAGACTGCCCCGTGTACTATCTGCTTTGGCGAAGCGTTCATCCTCTCCCCGATTTTTCCTGTTTTCCGTTTTGACGGAATTCGTTTCGCGCAACTCTTTTCTCGCGTTACGTCCGCCCTGTTTTCCATGACTGCTTAACACTCTAAGAAGCCTCTCCGCAGGAAAAGCGAAGCGTGTTGACCACGCCTCATTACGCTACAACGTCGTAGGTTAAAGGATTTTGACCATAATGCAACAGGTTCGCGTTCTCATCGCAGATGATGTCTCTCTCACTCGCTTAGACCTTAGAAAGACCCTCGAAAGTTTAGGGCATACCGTTATTGGCGAAGCCGACAACGGCGAAACTGCGCTTCAACTAGCGCGAAGCCTTCGCCCTGATGTTATTTTTCTTGATATTATGATGCCCCGCAAAGACGGCTTGGAGGTTGCGGAGACGGTTGGCAAGGAGCGTTTGGGGGCGGTGGTAATGCTCACGGGCTACAGCGATGCGCCGATGGTGGAGCGAGCGACCCGCGCTGGAGTTTTGGCGTACCTCGTAAAGCCTTTTCGCTCGGAAGAGGTTCTGCCTGCGCTTCATATCGCTCTCTCGCGTTACCGCGAAATGAATGCGATGGAGAGCGCCTTAATACAGGCGCATGAGCGAAGAGAGACCGACCAACAGGTCTTACAAGCGCAAAAGGTTTTGATTGAGCGTTTTGAAATTTCAGAGCAGGAGGCGGGAAGGCGTTTACAGGCGCAAGCTTTCGCCTCAAATCGCTCTCTCCGGGAGGTCGCCGAAGCGATACTGCTTACCGCAGACCTCCATCTTGCGAAGAAGCCTCGCAAGCCCCAGTGACGTTGGCGAAGACCGCCCGCGTCGAAAAAAGCGACAGGATGTTCTGTCGCGATTGGCTATTCTGTCCGAAGCGTTGTAGTTTTTTTGTAGGCTAGGACAGCCTCACCCCCGACAATGGCGTAATCTTGCTAACAAATCAGCGCATATTTTTTCATGCCGCAATGTTCCTGATTGTGTCCGTTGTACACTATAGACACTCAAAGAAGGAGTTTTCATTGTGGCGACACGATACCAACGCACGCTTGCGACGACGATGCTTGCAAGCCTCCTCATGGCGGTTGGCGTAACCGCTTTCGCGCAAGGTAGCGCCCCCCCTCCCGCAAAAATAGACACGGGCGATACAGCGTGGATGCTGACCTCTTCCGCCCTTGTGCTACTGATGACCCCCGGACTCGCTTTTTTTTATGGGGGAATGGTACGCGCCAAGAACATCCTCAATATGCTGATGAAGTCATTTGTGGCGATGTCGGTGGTCACTGTGCTATGGGTTTTAGTAGGATATAGCCTCGCCTTCTCTTCTGGCAACGCTTTTATCGGCGGGTTTAGTTGGGCGGGCTTGAGGGGCGTGGGGCTGGAGCCTCAAGCGACCTACGCCGCGACCTTTCCGCATCAGCTACACATGGCGTACCAGTTGATGTTCGCGATAATCACTCCGGCGCTTATCAGCGGCGCGATTGCAGAGCGAATGAAGTTCAGTACATACGTCGTTTTTATTACGATTTGGAGCCTTGTGGTGTATGCGCCTCTCGCGCATATGGTTTGGGGACTAGAAGGAACGAAGGGTTTTCTTGCGGAGAAGGGCGCTCTGGACTTTGCAGGCGGAACCGTGGTTCATATCTCTTCGGGTATGTCTGCCCTGGTGATGGCGATACTGCTGGGCAAGCGAAAAGATACCTCGAACGCTCAACCGCACAACCTGCCAATGACGCTTATAGGTACAGGTCTACTCTGGTTTGGGTGGTTCGGCTTTAACGCTGGCTCCGCTAGCGCCGCCAATGGACTGGCGACCTCTGCGTTTGTAGTGACGCATATCGCCGCCGCAACTGCGGCTCTCTCATGGGCGATTGTGGAGTGGGTTGTCTACAAGAAGCCGACAGCGTTGGGCTTCGCCTCTGGCGCGGTTGCGGGGCTGGTGGCGATAACCCCCGCGTCGGGCTTTGTGGGACCCATCGCCGCCCTGATAATTGGCGCTCTCGTGTCGCCGATATGCTTCACCGCCATCAAGATGAAGTCTAAGTTTGGATACGACGACACGCTAGATGTTTTTGGAGTGCATGGCGTAGGCGGTACGTTTGGCGCACTCATCACAGGTCTCCTTTGCTCGAAGCTCCTCAACTCCGCAGGGGCGGATGCAAGTTTTGACCAGTTCAAAACTCAAGCGCTGGGAGTGGGCGTTGCGATTGGTTATTCGGTGGTGATGACGTTCATCATTGGTTCCATTTTGAAAGTTACGATGGGACTTCGTGTTTCGGAGGAGGACGAAATCGTCGGGCTAGACCTGAGCGAGCATGGAGAGACCGGATACGGCGAACCCGGTTCGGGAGAAGAAGGACACTCTGTATTCGGTACAGAACATTAACTGTAGATGGCGCACTCAACGCCTGAATTTGAGAAAGGAGAACCCTGCAAGATGATTAAAGTAGAGGCGTTAATTCGCCCTCAGAAGTTAGAAGATGTGAAATCCGCCCTTTCGGATATTGGAGTAAAGGGCATGACTGTGACCGAGGTGCGCGGCTCTGGCAAGCAAAAAGGCTATACGCAACACTATCGCGGGGCGGAATATACCGTCAATCTGCTCCCAAAGGTGAAGATTGAGATAGTGGTGAAGGACGACGACGCGCACAGCATTGCGAAAGCGATAGCCGATGCGGCGCGTACAGGGGAAATCGGCGACGGTAAGATATTCCTGATTCCTGTTGCGGATGTTATTCGTATTCGTACAGGAGAAGAGGGCGATATCGCCATCAGTTAGTTTGGCTCCTCCGGTAAACAGAACCTCCTTCCTCTTTCGCTCCTCATTTTTTTGAGTGCGAGAGGAGGGAGGTTCTGTTTTATTGCGACACATCCTCAAACGCCTACCATTTCGGTATAGCGTCTAGCCAGACAGGGCGTTGCGCGTGGTCTCGGAAGTTTGGAACCTTGATACCCGCGCCTCCGCTCTCAATGGAGATTTGCGAACACAGTCCCGCCGCCGTCCACTCCATTGCCGTGTAGACATCAATAGGAGGCGGCGCGCCTGTCTGTATCGCCTCAATAAAGTCGCGTATAACGAAGTAGTCTCCGCCGCCATGCCCCGCTTTCCGCGCCTCCTCCGAAGGATTGCGCCACTCTTCCGGCAGATGCTCCTCGAACTCTGCGATAGGCTTCCACTTCCGATGTTCGCCGTCTATGCTCTCTCCAACCCAGATGTGCCCTCGCTCGTTCTCTAGGCGAGAGGCTTCGTAGACCCCGTGAACGCCTTGAACCGAGTAGTAGGTCATCTGATGGGGGCGGTTCGACATCATATCGAGGCGGACTTTGACGAGTTTCCCGCTCTTGAGTTTGCAGAGCAGAATCGTCGTGTCGTCGTGAGGGTGTTCGGGGTCGGTATGCTGTCCTGAACCCACGCAGATAACTTCGACGACGCGCTCATTGGGGTCTACCGCCTGAAACCACTGCATTACGGGGCCCAGACTGTGCGTGGGATAGGTGCTGCCGTTCTGCCCCACCTGCCAGTAGTGCCGCCATGTCGGGCTACCGTCCTCGAAGTGGTGCATAGAGCGGACTTCGTGAAGGTATTCGCCCTCCCCGAAGTAGAGTTCGCCGAACATCCCCTTCCGCGCCATCTCCTTCACAAGCACGTTGTCGCGCCGATAGCAGTAGTTCTCCGCCATCATATACGTAGAGCCGGACTCCTTCACCGCGTCTATTATGCGCCAACACTCCTCTATAGAGACGGCGGCGGTGACTTCAGACATGACGTGCTTGCCCGCCTTGAGCGCCATTATCGTCTGAGGGGCGTGCCACTGCATAGGAGTTGCGACAACCACCGCGTCCACTGCATCTAGCATCTCCTCAAAACGGGTGAAGCGCCCCGCTACGTCGTACTTATCGGCGAGGCTGTTTAGCCTCCGCTCATCTATTTCGCAGAAGGCTACCAAGTCGGCGCTCGAAATCGCTTTCAGCCCCGTGATAAAAGCGCCGCCGCGTTGTCCCGCGATGCCAATCCGAATTTTGTCTCTGTTCATGCTCTACCTCAAGCGTTGATGTTTACCGCTCTCTAGTATAAGCCTCTACCGCCCCGCCGTCAACCATAATTTTATGAGTAGGCTCCTGTAAATTTTCAGTATACAGTCCCAAAACACTCTCTCAAAACCGACGCTAAATCTAATATGGGTCTATTTCGTTTGAGTTGAGAGGTAGGGCGTAACCTCTAGCCCCGCGCCGTTCCCAAATGCGCCCTCAAACTGTCCTGCTGACATCTTTCTCCCAATTCGGGAGAAAGAAGGCATGAACTCTGTTCACCGCGCCTAGACATGGAAACACTGTCTTCAGCAGACGGACGTGCGCTTTTTCGGGTATTGACACATCAGACCTGTCTACAAGGTGGGCAGGTCTGGCGTTTCGTCTCACTGATTTGGGCGAGGAGCGGTAGGTATGTCTCTAGGGTTGGAAGTCGAAAGTAGACCAACCAACCCTAGAGACACACCCAACTCTATTTCACTTTGAGAATTCCGCTACTATTGCTGGTGTTCAGGTAGAGGCTATCGCCATCGAAAATGATGGTGGTAATGTGCAACCCGACGCTTAACGTACTTGGTATTGTGTAGTTAAGGGTCGCCACGCCGCTTGCGTCTGTCGCGCCTGCGCCCACGTCCACGCCTTCCACCTGAAACTTAACCACTCTCCCCGCAAGGGGGGCTTTGTCTGTTGTTCGGGTGAGGGTGGCTTTGAGGGTGACGGTTACGCCGACCTTTCCCGATACCGTAGTAGGAGCCAACTTCGTCGCGGCTTTCGCTACCGTCAAAGCGCCCGACCTCGCGGAGGGGGCGTTGGTTGCGTCTCCCGCGTACTCTACCGTGAGGGTATGCGCTCCTACAGCGTAGGTCTCGTCGAACTTGTAGGAGAGCGCGGCTTTCCCTGTTGCATCCGTTACCGCCGCTCCTATAAGGTTTCCGTCAATCTTGTAGGCTAGCGTTTGAGAGGCGAGAGCCGCGCCGTCGGACTTGCGAGTGAGAATACCCGTAAGGCTCTTCGTCGCGCCGGGGCTACCGGAGAAGGCAGTAGTCTTAATACTCGTCGGTATCTTCGTAACCGTCAGTGTAGCCGCTTTTGTGGAGGCGGCGTAGGTCGCGTCTCCTGCGAAAACAATCGAGAGCGTCTGGATTCCCGCCGGCGCGCTGTTGGATATAGTGTAGCTGAGAGTCGCTATGCCTGCGCTGTTGGTGGTGGCTGAACCTAGAGCTACGCCTCCGCTCTTGAAGGTGATAGTTTGCCCATTGAGGGGAACAAGGTCGGCTTTACGGCGTAGTTTCGCCGTTATGTTGATGGTCTGCCCAATGTATCCGGTAGCATTGGAGGGAGTGAGCAGGGTGGAGACCTTGCTAACAGTCAAGGTTCCGATTCCCTGAGTCGCTTTGAAGCCGACATCTCCGGCGTAGGTGATGGTGATGGCTTTCGCTCCGACACCAAGGTTCGCGGGGTTAGCGTATACCATGGTGGCGATGCCAACGCTATCTGTGGTCACTGTTCCTAACGCGCTCTTTCCGAGTTTGAAGGCGACCTCTTGATTGGCGAGAGGAGTCCCGTCTAGCTTTGTTTTAAGCGTAGCCTTGAGCGTAACAGAGGGGGAGAGCAGGTCTGCAGCGATGTTATCTACTGAGAGGGCGGTTCCGAGTAGGGGAATGCCTGTGAGGGCGAGGCAGTGTTTCGTTCGCGCCGTAAGCATGGTGAAGCTACCCGCAGGAATATCCGTGATGATGTGATATCCGTCGTATCCCCATCCGACTATCGTTCCATCGGATTTGATAGCCATATTATAGTTGTTTCCTGCGGCGATGGCGACGTAGGTTCCTGTAGTCGGCGTTCCGCTGATGTTTCCGTAGGCATCGCCGCCAGTGTCAGTTTTTCCGTCTCCCCATGAGACCAGCGTCCCGTCGGATTTTAGCGCGAGTCCGTGAATCTCTCCTGCGGCGATAGCGATATAGGTTCCCGTAGTAGGAATAGCGCTCACCTGATAGCCGTTGTTGCTTCCCCACCCGACGATTGTGCCATCCGATTTAAGCGCGAGGCAGTAGGCGGGACCCGCCGCGACGGCGATATAGGTTCCCGTTGTAGGGGTGTTACTGACCTGCCCCCATGCGTCGTCGCCCCACGAGACCAGGGAGCCGTCTGATTTAATTGCGACAGAGTGAAAGTCATTACAGGATACGGCGATATAGGCTCCTGTCGTGGGCGTATTGAGTACAGGATGTCCGGTTGCGTCCCATCCCCAGGCGACTAGGGAGCCATCGGATTTAATCGCGACATTGAAGTAGGGGCCCGATGCGATAGCGGTGTAGGTTCCCGATGTAGGCGTATCGCCGACCTCTCCGAAATAGTTGTTGCCCCATGCGACAAGCGAACCGTCTGTTCTGAGCGCGAGAGCGTGGGAGTAACCCGCGGAAACAGCGGAGTAGGTTCCTGTTTTCGGCGCAAGCGCTACCTCTGTTCCATCTCCATCGTCATTGCCGAGTCCTGTTCCCCATGCGACGATAGCGCCCGCCGATTTAAGGACGACGTTGTGATACTGCCCTGCTACCAGCGTAGAGAAACTGCCTACGGGGATGTTGTCCTGTTGCCCCTTGCTGTTATCTCCCCACGCGACAATCGTCCCATCCGATTTGAGCGCGACGCTATGCATCTCCCCTGCGGCGATGGCTTTGTAGGTTCCTGTTGCGGGCGTTGCGCTGACCTGCCCTGTGGTTATGGTGTCGTCAAAAACGCTCCAGTCGCTTCCCCATGAGACTAGCGCGCCGTTGGATTTTAGGGCTAGGCTGTGGTATCCTCCTGTAGCGATAGCGATAAAGGTTCCAGTTGTAGGACGACCGCTCACCTCGCCGTAGTAGTCGTAGCCCCAAGCGGCTATGGAGCCGTCTGATTTGAGGGCGAGGCAGTGGCTATGCCCTGCGGCGATAGCGGTGTAGGTTCCCGCAGGGGGAAGTCCTGTAGAGTTGGTATCGCCCCACTCCACGATAGAGCCATCGGGTTTGAGCGCGAGGCTGTGAGAGCCTCCTGCGGCGATTGCCGTGTAGGTTCCTGTAGTGGGCATCCCGCTGACCTGACCACTAGAGTCGTCTCCCCACGAGACTAGCGTTCCATCTGTCTTCAGGGCGAGGCTATGGTAACTTCCTGCGGCGACAGCTTTGTAACGCCCTGTCGCGGGAGCGCCGCTAACCTGATGAGAGCCATCGAAGCCCCACGCGACCAGAGAGCGGTCCGCTTTGATGGAAAGACTATGATACTGTCCAGCGGCGACTGCGATATAGTTCCCAGTGGCTGGTACGTTGTCTAGTTGACCTGTGGAGTTATTACCCCATGCTGAGACACTCTGGGCGGAAGCCGATGCGATAAAGAGAGCGGTGAGCGCCAACATGGCGCATAGCGTAAATAGTGTCGAGGTGTAACGAAGCCTCCAGTGTTTTGGGGCTACCGCATGAAGAAGGTGAGTTGTACGCATAAGAATTGTTTCCTCTATCTGTTTCGGTTTTGATTGCCACCTTGTCGGGTAGCGCTATATAAGGAGATGAGTCTGGTGATGCAACCTATTACGGCGGCGCTTCCCATGCCCCCGCAGATAACGATAACCCCAATACTGCGAATACCGCCCATCATCAGCCAAAGACCAACTACAAGCAGTGACACGCCTGCCGCTAGTCCCAATAGGAGTAACCACAATGGCGCAGATGGCTCCCATAGGTATTCGCAACGCAAGCATTTGAGGGGCGGTACAGCCTGAAATTCGCCGAGTATCCGCTGTTCTTCAGAACTCGCAAGGGCGGAAGTTCCTCCGCATTTAGGGCATCGCTGGTACATGGGCATCGCCCTCTCTTGGGGGTATTGCGCTCTATAAGATAGGGAGACGCTAAACGCATTATAACGAGGCTACGTCTATCTACCGTTTGTTTACCGTTGCGATAGCGTTTGTTTTGCGTTTTTTGCAGGAGAATGGACAAAAAAAGTGATTTACAGTAACTACTCAGGCTATCTCGCTGGGAAAAGAGGTTTCCCTTTGAGTAGAAGTTGTAGTGCAGTCAATACCGATTGTCCCTGCTTGCGTAGGGTTGAGATGTAAGAGCGTATTCTACAGAAAGCGTCGGCTCCTTCTGCACTTCGGAAGCCTCCGGAGACTTTCCGCTGTACTTTCATCATGCGAATATCGCGCTCGGCAAGATTATTATCGAAGGGAACCGAGAAGTCGTCCATGAATCGTAACGTCTCCTCGCATCCCTGCTCTAAACGCCTGAGCAAGTTGTAAGCTTTGCTCTGTTTCTTCCGTCCGCGCTTCCCTGTCGCAACGGTTAGGTTGGGCGGGTTCGCGTCGAAGCCCTCTTTGAGAAGGGCGTGGTAACGAGTAAGAAACTCTTGGCGCAAGGGAGGCGGCAACTGCGCCGCGCCTTCCGCCTTGCTCGCTTCGACGGCTCTCTTGATTTCTACGAGGAGGTGGCGCATCTTACTTGCCCATTCCTGCTTCTCTTGTTCGTAGAGAGCGGTCAGTTCTCGCAGGTGGTGCGCGTTGCAGAGAGCATGACGACAGGTGTAAGCAAGGTACGAAGCCCATCCGTCATGCACAGCGACTCCTGTAAAGGAAGGAAGAACGTCCGCAACGTCCATTCCCGCCTTACCCCGCTTGGGATGCGCTTTGTAGAGAGTGAGGTCTGGGGTCGAAGCGGAGTGGAGCCAATTCAACTTCCCGCAGATACGAAGACCCGTCTCGTCAAAGTGAACCACAGAGGAACCGACAAGAAGTTCGCGAAGATAGGAGAGGAACCCTTCCAACTTCTGGGAAGCCGCTTGCTGAACCCGGAACAGCGTTCCTTCGCGAAAAGTGGTTCCAAACAGGTCGGAGAGCATCTCTGTTATCCGAGCGGAGGGCAGGAACTGGTAGTTCTGGAGGTAGAGAGCGAACGCTTTGAGATGTGCGCCGTATCCCACTCCCAAAGAGACCTCTTCCGGGAACGCCCCGACGTTCTGAACTCCGCAATGCGGACAGACTTTGCACAAGGCGCGATGTTCGGTGGTCACAAGAGCCAGAGGAGGCAAGTCCAACACTTGGCGGCGTTCGCCTTCCTCACCGGAAGTCTCTGAAAGAGAGTGACCGCAACCGCTACACTCTCC
>CAIJLM010000027.1 GCA_903821495.1 uncultured Chthonomonas sp.
AGAGCAGGGGACTGAAAATCCCCGTGTCCTTGGTTCAAGTCCGAGTGGCGGCATCCCCTCTCTCTCCCCTTTACCGGAACTCTCGCTTTTTTGAACGTTTGCGTACATCCTTCCGAGGAGGAAAAATGTCTCCCTACCTTCGCGCTCGCCTGATGGTAAGCCTACTCGTTGTCGTTGTCGTTGTCTCTCTCTACAGCCTCTTCTCCATGCCTACTCGCCTCAAAGATAGGGACGCTCCTCAAGTGAAAGAGGTCGCCGTTACTAAGCCCTCCGCTCCGAAAGAGCCAGTCATCCCCATTGAAGAGGGCAAGCCGCCCGTGCCTCTATCGCAACTCAAGGGCAAAATTGTCATCCTCGATTTTTGGGCGACGTGGTGCGGTCCTTGCAAAACAAGTATGCCTGAAATTGATGAGGTCTACCTGAAATACAGAGACAAGGGCGTGATTATCGCTGGAGTATCGGTAGACAAAGAGGATGCGCGTTCAAGATACGTCATTATTCGCAAGAGCGTTCACTATCCTACCGTAATGGCTCTGGATATTCCGGGGCTTTTAGACTTTTTCGATATTACGTCGCTACCTTCGGTGTACGTATTTGACACGAATGGCAAAAGAGTCGCCTCTATAGGCGGCTACAGACCCGGCTGGCTGGAGGACGTTGTGACGGATTTACTAAAAAAGAAGCCGTAACTCCATTAAAAGACCCAACTCGTAAATCGCCTCCTTCTATCTCTTTGTAACAGCGAGAGAGGGGGCGTTTACCTACGAGATAGCGTGTTCTCTTCCGCCTCTCAATCCAGTCGAGATATCTGCCCGCTAATGAAGTACCGTCACTCTTCCTATGTATGTTTCAGAAGCCAGAGGTTCTCCCGTTTTAGCGAGTTTTTATACTATTTTGCCTCTCTTTTCGAGCAAAATGCAGGGCGAAACCGATAAAGGAGTAGCCTAGTTTGGTTGTAGGTTGCGATAGGAGACGGATAATTGGACGAGACACTAGACAAGTATGACCTGCAGTACGGAGAGTTCGGCGACGACGCATCCCCTTCCAGTAAGCGCAAACCTGGCAAAGCCTATAAAAACGTCATGGTTAGGGAGTTGGAAGACGCTGTTGTGAAGAATGCGCTCCAGACCACCTACACCCCCTCGCGTTTTGAAGAGGAGTGGCTTCTGGCGGCATTAGGAGGCTTCTATCAGGATAACTTCATTACGGACGTGCTGGCGAAAGTGAAGGGCGGCAAGGAGGCGAACGTCTACTGCTGTTTGGCGCACGGCGTGATAGGAACGGAGCTACTGGCGGCGAAAGTCTATCGTCCCCGACAACAGCGCAACCTTCGCAACGACAAAATGTATCGAGAGGGTCGCCCGACGCTAAAATCGGATGGAACTGCGGTAAAGGGTTCCGACGGTCGACTGATACGCGCTATGAACAAAAAGACCACTTTTGGCAAAGAGGTGCAACACACCTCGTGGCTCATGTACGAGTACACGACCCTCGCGACTCTCCACGAAGCGGGCGCGTCTGTGCCAAAGCCCTACGCTGTGAACGATAATACTATTCTCATGGGATACATGGGTTCGCAAACCGCTGGAGCGCCCACCCTTCACGAAATCGACCTTAGCGAAGACGAGAGTCTTCCGCTCTTTCAAGAGGTGATGCGAAATATCGTCCTCATGCTACAGCGAGATATGATTCACGGCGACCTCTCCGCCTATAACATCCTCTACTGGGAGGGCGAAATCACCCTCATAGATTTTCCGCAAGTGACCAACAGTCGTAATAACGAGAACGCCCAGATGATACTAGAGCGCGACATCACCCGGGTCTGCGAGTATTTCGCCTCTCAAGGTGTCGCTTACGACCCGCAAGAGATTATGGAATCGCTGTGGTACAGACACGAAGCCAATGACTGGATACGGTGCGAATGGCTTCCCGACGCTCCATTACAGGAGGATGAGTTCACGATATAGCCGCAACAGGTGAGAGGCGTTTATCGATTGCAGTGGTTTCCCGCCCTGTAACAATGCGCCTTATCCCTTAACAGCGTAGTATATCCCGACCACTAATAGTAGCAGAGCAAAGATGTAACCGGTACTCTGCCCTGCGGCGTAAGCGGCGTTTGCAGGCGCGGGTTGAGCGCCGAGAGCTTTCGATAACAGAGCGCCTCCGCCCCAGACAATGCCGATGATTCCGAAAATACGATTTCGGGTGAATCCCTTCTTCTCTTGCATAGCGCGTCTCCTTCGTGATGTTGAGTAGTTGATACTTGCATCACAACTATTCCCTATCCTACAATATGACTCCTCCGACCTCTGAAAAATATCACAGGCGCAAGAGAACCCGTCTCTCATCGCCTCCTAGCGTCCCTCTACAGGCTTGCCGCCATGTTACTATCCCGCGTTACGGCTTTCGTTGCTCATGCGCCGCGAGACGAAGCGCGTTCGCCTTGACGTAGCGACACCCCGCAGAAAGCCAGCTAGAGCCTAATGCGGGGCGTTTGCGCTTCAAGGCTTAGTGTTGTACGAAGTTCGCTTTCTCAGGGGTTGCGTTCTTCTTACCGCTCTGAACATACGCCGCAAGTTGGTTCAATAGCCGCTTCTGCTCGGCTTGCGCTTGCTTCAAAGAGGCGAGTTCCGCTTTCAAAGCGGTTATTTCGGTAGCGTGAGACGCTTTCAATCCTGTTACCTCCGCCTTGCGCGTCGCTCGCTCTTTCTGAAGTTCATTGAGGAGCATGGGGGTCAGCAGGTGATAGCGGACAGTGAAGGGTTTTCCCGCCTTGTCGCGTTGCACGAGTTCAGGAAACACCTTCGCGACCTCTTCGGCGATAAGCCCGTACTGCATCGGGTGAGCGCCATTCTCATCCGCGACTTTGTAGCGGAAGGTGACGGGGCGAAGCTGAAGCAGTCTGTCACTCACCATTCCCATCGTCTTGATGTCGTTCTTGAAACGGCGCGAGGAGGTTACAGTTCCGAGTTGTCCCGAAGAGTTGATGTAGACGGCGACTCCGTCTGAGGAGGTGATGCCGTTGATACCCGCGATGTAAGCGCTGGTCTGCGTCCCGATGGTTCCGATGCGGATGACTCCGCTATCCTTCGCTACGCCGATATTGCCAATGGCGATATTGTTGATGCCGCTGGTCAGGTTGTAACCGCCAGAGTAGCCGATGCCGATGTTGCCCTTGCCCGTGTTCTGGTAGAGCGAGTTGTAACCAATAGCGACGTTGTTCCCGCCCGTCGCGTTCTTGAAGAGAGACTGAGCGCCAAGCCCTACGTTGTTGGCAGCGATGGAGTTGGCGTAGAGGGAATTGTAGCCTAGCGCGGTGTTGTAGCCGCCTGTCGTGTTCTTAAATAGAGCGTTGTACCCCATCGCCGTATCGGCGGTTGCGCTCGTACTCTGTTGAAGGCTACTCGTTCCGTTTGCAGTGTTGTAGCTCCCTATGGTATTGGAGAGCAGGGCGCTATTGCCAGTAGCGACGTTGCCAGAGCCTGTAGTATTAGAGTAGAGGGCGGCGGCGCCATTCGCGGTGTTGGCGCTCCCCGTTCCGTTCGTGTAGAGGGCGGTGAAACCATTCGCGGTGTTGCCTCCTCCCGTTGTGTTCGCGTACAGTGCATAAGAGCCGCTTGCGGTATTGTTACCCCCTGTCGTGTTCGCGTAGAGGGCGGCGGCGCCATTCGCGGTGTTGTAGGCTCCCTCTGTATTGCTAAGGAGAGCGCCGACGCCATTCGCGGTATTGTTGCTCCCCGTTGTGTTGCTGTAGAGGGAGCCATATCCATTTGCGACGTTGTTGTAACCCGTTGTGTTTAGGTAAAGGGCGTAGGTTCCATCTGCCGTGTTGTTATAACCCGTTGTGTTGCTCCCGAGAGCGTAGTAGCCGTTCGCGGTGTTGTAGGAACCTGTTCTGTTGCCGTAGAGGGAGTTAACGCCATTTGCGGTGTTGTAGGAACCTGTTGAGTTGACGTAAAGGGCTTGAAAGCCATTCGCGGTATTGTAGTTACCCGTTGTGTTAAAATTGAGCGCCCAGACGCCAGACGCGGTGTTGTTGCTCCCCGTTGCGTTCGTGTAGAGGGCGGCGTAGCCAAAGGCGGAATTTTTGTCGCCCGTTGTGTTGTTGTAGAGGGCGAAAATGCCGTAGGCTGTATTCTGCGCTGTAGCGGGTATAGAGGCGAAAAGTAGGGCGGAAACGATAGCGCCGAGTAAGAGTTGAGAGGTTCGTTGCATTGTAATATCCTTCATAAATGAGTTTCAAGGATACAGTTCGCCACTGCTCGCAATTCTCCTCCCCACATATCAAGACGCACGCAAGCCTACCTCTAGCCGCCTTCCCTCTACCAATATAGCAATGAATTCTCTCGCGTTACGGCTTTTTCTGCTCTTGCGCCGCCAATCTAAGCACATTCTCCTCCACATCCGCCGCGTCCCGAGTAATCGAACACTCTCTTCGCGCCGCCATATAGTGCGGGTCTTTCGGGTTCTTCGCCTTTTCAGGGTCGAAGATACGCGGGTCTACCGCTACATGGTTGACAAATTTTACAGAATGATGTATAATTGTAAACCGACGTGAAAGGAGTTAGGTAGAGATGATTGGCGAACGGCTAAAACAACTGCGGCTTGCACGCGGACTGTCCCTTGATGACTTAGCGTTGAAGTTAGAGGGCGCTGTCACCAAGCAAGCGCTAAGTAAATATGAACAGGATAAGGACAACCCCTCTCTTTCTGTTCTCAATAAACTTGCTATTGTTCTGAATGTTCCGCGAACTCGCCTATGGGAAAAGCCGGAGGTTCGAGTAGAGGTCATCGCCT
>CAIJLM010000028.1 GCA_903821495.1 uncultured Chthonomonas sp.
ACTCGCACAGGCTTTTAGCCTCAAACCAGTCGCTCCCTTTCTCCCGTGTCGAACGGGGGAAAGGGTTGGGGTTAGGGGGCGGTAGCGGTACAGAGGGCGAATCGCTATGCCGCATCGCCTATCTGATAGACCCTCCCAACTCAAATGAAACACACCCAATACATTTTACCCCTTGCAACAGACTTCCCAAAGATACGGTACACTTTAGTCAGTTCGATTAGAGGGTTAGGTCACATTGCCTAGCCTAGTAGGTATATGGCGCGATGATTTCGCGCAATACGCATTCAGACCCTCTTCTAGGGTGAATGTTGCTTGATTCTCTGTTTCCAAACCTGTATTATGAGATTGCGGCAGGCTCCAGATACTGGACAGGCGTTTCAGTTCGGATTGAATATCGCTTCCCTCGTAAAAGGCGAGCCGCCCCTGTAGACAAACCGTTTTACCCGGAGCGCATTCAGGGAAAATAGGGTCGGAATGGAGGCATGGGCAGGGTGGATTCGCCCAAGCGCGTCCGCACCGTTCCCACGCCGTTACTATCCAGCGCAGACCGTCTTCTGAGCCGCAGAGTGCGAAAGGAGATTGCAGGATTTTGTTGTCGTTACTCTGAGCGTTGAAGCCCTCCGCGCCCCGTAGCATGACGCAGTTCTGTACGCGCAGGTCTGTCAACCGCTCTTTCGTACCGTTCTTTAGCCACAACTCCATTCTCACTTCGCTCTGGGTAGGCTCAACTCTGGCTCCAAAAGCGATGCCGTTGGGCAGGACGCGCTTAATGTCCAGAACCCCGCCTCTATGGCGGCTCCACTCAAGGCGCGGCAGTTCGATATTTTGGCGTGTCCAGAGGGTGGGAACGTGGGTGTGGGCTAAATAGGTCAGCCCTAGGTTGGAGAATATCGCCTCTGGCACATCCACCACAACATAACTTTTCTCGTCCCAAGGGGTGAATACGCTAATTTTTGTTTCGCGTTGCGGATTGACAGCGCCATCGAGGAAACCGATGCGCGGATGCCGTCCGCCGGGGTAGGGAAGTACGGTAAGAGGGGCGGTTGGGCGACGATGGGGGCGGCGGTCTGCGTGGATGTTTAGGCGAACGAGGGTGTCTTGTATGCGAGAGGGAGGCATCCCAATCACGGTAGCGATTTCGTCCAGCGAATAGCGATGATACCAGAGCATATTCTCTAGCCAGTAGCGCAACTCCGCGTCATTAGAGAGAGGACGCGCCTCATCGCCATAGTTCAAGTTCTCAAGGCTTGTGTCGTGTTGCATAAACGGCTCCCCTCTCTGTTCTAGCCTACAGCGCGTCCACAAAAGCTTGAAAGAGGCGCATAGACTTCTCATCTACGAAAGCGGTCTCCTCTGGGTGGAACTGAACGCCCAGCACGTAGCGATACGCGGCGCTCTCCACACCTTCGATAATACCGTCTTCTGCATAAGCGGTCACAGTCAAGCCTTCCGCCACCTTCTTGAGCGCCTGATGGTGAAACGAGTTGGTCGCTATGCAGGGTTCGCCTACAATCTCCGCAAGGCGCGTCCCCTCCTCAATCCAAACGTTGTGCGTCGCGACATCACGGGCTATACCGTCGTGCCTCTGCTGGTGTTGGAGGTGCGAGGGGTTTTCAGAGGGTAAATCCTGATAGAGCGTGCCGCCCATCGCCACATTCAACACCTGAATCCCCCTGCAAATCGCGAAAATGGGCATATTCTGCGCGAGGGCGAGGCGCGTCAAGGGAATCTCAATGCTGTCTCTATCGGGGTCGACTCTGCCGAGTTCGGGGTGCGCCTCTTCGCCATAGAGAGCGGGGTCTACGTCCACTCCGCCCGAAAGAAGCAAACCGTCCAGAATACTCAGATAACGCTCGGCGTTCTCAATGGAGCCGGTGGCGGGGAGAAGCACTGGAATACCGCCCGCCCTCTCTATCGCCCACACGTAGGGACGGGGTAGAGCCTGACGCGGGCTTTCTAGCCCCGATTTCAGAGTGGTTTCGCAGGTAATACCGATAAGTTTTCGCGACATACTGGGTGTCTCCTGAGAGTTTAAGCGATGGGGCGATTGCGTTTCACCCACGCCAAGCCTATTCCGCCCCCTATCACCATAAGGAGGCTTATGATATGGGTGAGCGTGAGGTGAAGGGAGGGTATCAGGTAGTCGGAGGTCGCCCCCGCCCGTAGGAACTCTACCAAGCCCCGATAGAGACCATAAAAGGCGACGTGTGCGTAGAACATGGCTCCATCTCTTCGAGGACGCTTCTCCCACCATACCAGAAAGACAAAGTAGAGTAGGCTGAGAATCGTGCCGTATATCTGGACGGGGTGGCTAGGCAGGGTGAGGAAGTTAGGGTTGCGTTCATCTTGAAAGCGCACCCCCCAAGGCAGTTCGCACTGCGCTCCGTAGCAACAGCCGTTCAGAAAACACCCGATACGCCCGAAAGCGTAGGCGACGGCGAAGATAGGAGAGGCGAGGTCGGAGAGAACGAGAAAGCGGATTCTGTTTTTTCGGGCGAGGTAGACGAGCGCGAAGACTCCACCGATAAGCGAACCGTGCAGGGACATCCCTCCCGCCCATATCTTGAAAATATCTAACCATCTGCCGGAGTAGCTAGAGAAATCCAGCAGAACAAAGAGCAGACGCGCCCCAAGCAGTCCCGCGAAGAGCGTGAACACGCTTATATCTAGCATCGTATCAGGGTGAACACGCCGCGGCGATTCTTCGGGGAGGTTCGCCATGCGCCTACTGCATACCATACGGATATAGAGCATCGCCAAAAGAAACCCGATGACGATAAGCGCGCCGTAAGCGCGTATAGGGAAACTCCCGATGGTGAAAAGGATAGGGCGCATAAGGGCTTAACTCAGCGGCTTCTGTTCCGCTTGAGAGGCTGTAGCAGTCGCCGGTTCCTCTTTAGCAGAGCGGAAAAAGTGGTAAATGAGAAGGCACATTGCAATAGAGATAGCGGAGTCGGCGACGTTGAAGACGGGCCAGTGGATGATTTTTGCGTCGAAGAAGTCTACAACATAGCCGAACCTCAGCCTATCTAGGAGGTTGCCAATCGCTCCGCCAAGCGCAAGCGCAAACGCGCCCGCCATGAGTAGGCTCATCTCTCTGCTACGGCGGTGGTAGGTGATGAGTATCGCCGTCACTGCGATAGTGGCGAACGTCGCAAAAACGGCATTGCCTCCCGAACGCAGGAGGCTCCAAGGACCGCCTGTGTTGTGCGCGAGGGTAAGGCGGAAACCGTCGCCTAATACTTCGCGGGACTCGTAGAGGGTCATAGTGCGCGTTATCCAGCTCTTCGTGAACTGGTCGCCTATAAAGACTACCAGCACAAGGAAGTAGAATACGCTCGGCTTCAAGTCTTGCGGGGAGGTGTTTTCGTGTTTTATTGTAGTTACTTCTGACATCTGCTAACTCAAAGGGATGGAATAGATTAGCGGTATTGTACCTCAAAACCCTACCAATCTTCGCGGAACCTCTGCTCCCTCCATGGGTCGCCAAGCATATGATAGCCCCCACGCTCCCAAAAGCCCGCTCTATCCTGTTCAATGAACTCAATGCCGCGCACCCATTTCGCCGACTTCCACGCATAGAGGCTCGGAATCACAAGGCGGAGAGGACCTCCATGTTCGTCGTCTATCGGTGCGCCGTCGTGAATATCTGCAAAGAGGCAGTCCTCCTTCAGGAACTCCTCTAGTGGCATATTGGTAGACCAGCCCCTATCGTAGCCGTAGACCATCACGTACTGCGCGTTGGGCTTCACTTTGAGGCGGGACAAGACTTCGCGGGTGGAGACTCCCTCCCACAGGTTGCTAAGGCGCGACCAGCGGGTGACGCAGTGCATATCTGCGAAGACCTGTACGCGGGGCAAGGCTTTGAACTCCGCCCATGTCCACTCAACAGGCTCCTCTACTAGCCCCACAATGGAGAACTTCCAGTTCGTCTTATCGATATACGGGGTTCCGCTTGCATCGAGGACGGGCCATTTTTTCGTGCGCGACTGACGCGGGGGTATCCGCTCTTCACGGTACGTGTCGGGGCTGATAATGGTTCCTTCCGACTGCTCTTGAGGTTTCGGCGGATCTTCTGCTTGTAGTTTGGGGTCTTTTCCGAATCCGAACATAGTGACATGGCTCCTTCTTGCTTCTTATTTTTTCTGTGCGGCGACAAGACCAGGAACGCTTGCGAGAGCCTCTTCCAGTTTGTCGGGATTACGCCCGCCCGCCTGCGCGAAGTCTGGTCGCCCGCCTCCGCCTCCGCCCGCGATTTTTGCGACTTCTCGCACGAGGTTGCCCGCGTGTAGCCCCTGTGACAAAAGGTCAGCCGTCACCTTCGCAACAAACGTCACTTTGCCCTCGTTCACAGAACCAAGAACCACTACCGCGCTTCCCAGATGTTGTGCAGTGCGGTCTGCAAGATTGGAGAGGGTCTCCACATCAGCCGATGGAATCGCCTGACATACCACCGCGACACCGCTCACAGTAGTCGGCGCGAGTTCGGCGGCTTGAGCCACGCCCTGTCCCGATTTCAGCTGGCGAACCTGTTGCGTCAGTTCGCGGTTCTGGCTGATGAGTTTGTCTAGCGCGGTAGCGACATCGTGAACGTTTGTTTTCAGAACGCCCGCGAGGTGCGCCAACGTCTCCTCTTTGCGGTTCACGTAGGCGTTAGCCCCGCTTCCCGTCACCGCCTCGATACGTCGCACGCCCGCCGCAACGCCCGTCTCCGCCACGATTTTGCACAGCCCGACCTGCGAGGTGTGGTTGAGATGGGTTCCTCCGCACAGTTCGAGGCTAAAGCCGGGAACCTCCACCATACGCACTTTGTCGCCATACTTCTCCCCGAAGAGCGCCATCGCGCCGCGCTCTTTCGCCTCAGCGACAGGGATGTCGGTATGGATAATGACTCCCGTATCGGCGAGGCTTTGCGCGTTGACAATCTCCTCAATTTCGTGTATCTGCGCGTCTGTCATCGGGCTAGAGTGCGTGAAGTCGAAGCGCAAACGCTCCGGCGAAACGGACGAGCCTTTCTGGTAGACGTGTCCGCCGAGAACCTTCCGCAGAGCCGCCTGTAGCAGGTGGGTAGCCGTGTGGTTTCGCATGGTGGCGAGACGCTGTTCGCGATTCACCTCCGCGTGAACCTCGCGCCCCGCTTGCAGAGTTCCGTCGTTGATGTTCACGACATGGAGGAAGTAGCCCGCCACCTTTTTGGTGTCGGCGACATCCACCGTAAATACCGTGTCGCTCTCCGAATAGCGCAGAACGCCCGTATCGCCTACCTGTCCGCCCGACTCGGCGTAGAACGGAGTGCGGTCTAGTATTACTTCCACCGAATTGGGGCTAGCCGAGGCTGTCTGCACGAGAGCGCCGCCCTGAATTATCGCGAGAATTTTTGCGGATGCGGAGAGTTCCGTATAGCCCAAAAACTCCGTTGGCGGGTTCTGCTGACTCACCTGCAACAGCGCCTCGCGGTACGCCCCAAAGACCTCTTTTTCGCCGCTCGCCTCGCGGGAGCGGTGACGTTGCGCTTCCATCGCCTTATCGAACCCCGCAAGGTCTACGGTGAGACCAGCCTCTTGCACTATCTCCTCGGTAAGGCGTAGCGGGAAGCCGTAGGTGTCGTAGAGCGTGAAAGCGTCTTTGCCGGGCAGAATTTTCTCGGTCTCCACCTTCTCGGTCTTGAGGAGTTGGCGGAGTTGGGTCAGCCCTGTGTCTAGCGTTCTGCGGAATCGCTCCTCCTCGTCGAAGATGGTTCGGAGTATCAACTCTTCACGCTCTTTGAGTTCGGTGTAGAAGTCGCCCATGCTTGCAATGATTTTGGGGGCGATGTCGTGCAGGAACGGCTCTTCAAACCCCAAAACCATCTTTCCATAGCGCACAGCGCGGCGCATTATGTAGCGCAGAACGTAGCCGCGCCCCTCGTTGGAGGGGAGGATGCCGTCCGCAATGCAGAAGGTCATAGAGCGGATATGCTCGGCGACGACGCGGAAAGCGAAGTCAACGGGACTCATGCTTCCGCCGTAGTTTCGCTTGGAGAGTTCTCCAATCTGTTCTAGCGTGGGCTGAAAGAGGTCGGTCTCGAAGACGCTCTTCTTACCCTGAATCACGTAGGCGATTCTATCGAAGCCCGCGCCTGTGTCGTTGTTCTTCTTGGGCAGGGGGTTGAGCAGAGGCTTGCCGTCGGCGGTTTCTGCGCGGTCAAACTGCGTGAAGACGTTGTTCCAGACCTCAAGATAGCGTCCCGCATCGTCGTCAATCAGGTAGCGTTGCGTGGGCGTGAGGTTTGCGGCGTCGCTCATCTCCTCAAGGGGAGCGACGCGGTAGAATATCTCGGAACAGGGTCCGCAGGGTCCGTTTGGTCCCTCGCTGATAGCGTTCGCGGGCCAGTAGTTCTTCGATTCAGGGAGGCGGTGGATACGGTCTTCTGTCAGCCCAATTACGTCGCGCCAGATAGCGAAAGCCTCGTCGTCGTCCTCAAACACGGTGACGCAGAGGCGGTCTCCATCTACGCCGACTACATTGGTTAGGAAGTCCCACGTCCAGGGGATGACCTCTCCCTTGAAGTAGTCGCCGAAACTGAAGTTGCCGAGCATCTCGAAGAGGGTGCAGTGGGAGAAGTCGCCCACGCTGTCTATATCGTTGGTTCGCAGGCATTTCTGCACGGTGGCGATACGAGACTTAGGGGGTATCGCCGCGCCAATGAAGTAGGGCTTGAACTGTTGCATACCCGCTGATGTGAAGAGGGTAGAGGTATCGAGGGCGCCGAGCGCATCTACAGGGACGAGGGGAGCGCCGGGCAGGACAAGGTGCTCTTTGCTAACAAAAAAATCCAGATACTTCTGGCGCAGTTGATGGGCAAGCATAATAAAACAGGACTCCGTTGTTGGGTTTCGCTCTCACCTGATTAGGACAGGCGTTCGCGCTAGAATGTGTGCAGTATAGTATACCTCCCATAATTCTCTCTCCCTATTCCCAATCTTCGTGTGGTACACTGTTTCCAATTCGCAGGGGGCGAGTTTTTCGCCTTTCCGATACGTTTTGTTTTTTGCAGAGGAGAGAACCATGCAATCCGCCCTAAGAATAAGTACGCGGGTTCAGCCCGGCGGCAGAGTCGAGATTACGGACAGCCAACTACTCGCAGGGCAGTCTGTGGATGTGATTGCGCTTCCGCCCGCTGTAGAGGAGACGCGCTGTCACTCCATTATGGACGTTTTGACTAAAGCGCCAGGACATTTGGCGTTCAAAACTGCCGAAGAGGCGGATGCCTATCTGAGAGAGGAGCGGGAGGCATGGGAGCGCTGATACTGCCGTCTTCTGGTCTTGTCTATGGTGACGCAAACGCCGTGATCTACGCCGTAGAGTAACTACTTCGGCTCCCCTATCCCGTTTTGGGTTCAGGGGCGGGCAGATGGCGGGAGGCTTATCGCTCTGACCCAGCCCCCCCTCTCTATCGCCCCCTTCACAAAGGGGAGACTTGCAATGCTCCCGTTTACCTCCAGATTGTGAGGAGCGCGGAAGCCTTGCAGTTTCGGCATTCGCTCTTCCCCTTGTGAGAGGCTTCATTGGGGTATGTATTGGTGGTTTTGAGATAGGGAGGACTTGCTAACCTCTCTCTTCCCTGCGGGATTCTCTCCCCGTTTCGGGGAGAGTTACACGAAAAAGCGGGGCGGCGTGGCAATAGGCTTTACCTCTCGTAAGAACGAACCGAAATACAGGTAAGCCTTTCAGTCTCTCTCGCCTTTCTCCCGTGTCGAACGGGGGAAAGGTTGGATAGGGGGCGTAAGCAGTAGCG
>CAIJLM010000029.1 GCA_903821495.1 uncultured Chthonomonas sp.
GATGACGAGGCGGTGGAGGTTCTGCGCCGCTTCACGCAGTTGAAATGTCAACTCATGCCCTACCTGTGGGGCGCGGCGTTGGAGGCGCATCGAACAGGCGTTCCCATGCTACGCCCCATGCTCCTCGATTTCCCTGACGACCTGAGTTGCGAGACGCTGGACAGGCAGTATATGTTGGGCGATTCGCTACTTGTCGCGCCCGTCTTTTCGTCAGAGGGAGAGGTGACATACTACGCGCCGGAGGGGACGTGGACGAGTCTGCTGACGGGAGAAACTGTACAGGGCGGAGTGTGGAGACACGAGACTCACGATATGCTAAGTCTGCCTCTACTGGTTCGCCCAAACACGGTTCTCGCCATCGGCTCTCGCACGGATACCACCGACTACGACTTCACGGAGGAGGTAACGTTTCGAGTGTACGGCTTGGAGGACGGCAAACAGGCGACGGCGACGATACACAGCGCGAAGGGCGAAGAGGCTCTCTCAGCGGTTGTAACGCGCTCTGGAAACGAAGTCAGCGCAACCGTTCGAGGGGACGGGGTTTGGCGCGTAGTCTGGATAGGGGAGGGCGGACGAGAGAGTGTGTTCGCGCTAACCTCTGAGGGAGAGGCAAGCCTAGCCCTCTGAGGTTAGGGGGCGTATGACAGCCGTGTCTCTCATTCGCGCTAGGGCAAGGGGGAGCAATCCCCAGTGATGGAACCGCTCTCCACCATTTTTGCAAAGTAGGCGTGAACGCGGCTATCGTTCGTGAGTTCGGGATGGAAGGCGATAGCGAGGCGATTTCCCTGCCTGACCGCCACGATTTTGTCGTGGAATAGCGACAAAATCTCTACGCCTTTGCCTGTTTCCACGACGTAAGGGGCGCGTATAAATACGCCATGCACTATCGTCTCCGAGTCCCCGCCCAAACGAAACGGAATATCCGTCTCAAAACTCTCTACCTGCCTTCCGAAAGCGTTTCGCGCTACCGTGATGTCCATGAGTTGGAGCGAAGGCTGTTCAGGGCGGTCTTGAATCCGTTTTGCAAGCATTATCATGCCCGCGCAGGTTCCAAAGAGCGGCATTCCCTCATTAGCCCTCTGTGTAATCTCTGTGTCCAGACCGATACGGGCGAGCAGTTTTCCGAGCGTAGTGCTTTCGCCGCCAGGGATGACTAAAGCGTCCACGCTATCAAGGTCTCGTTTTGTTCGTACCTCCTCCGTCTTCCAGCCTAATCCCTCAAAAACCCTCTTATGGGCTTCAAAATCGCCCTGTAAGGCGAGTACGCCTATCGTTTTTTGCGTGGTATTCATAGGGGAATTATACCTCAGATAGAAAACTGTGAAGCGCGTAAAATAGGCAAAACCGCGCTATCCAAACAGACCACACCTAGGCGAGGGGCTATTTTAGAAATGTAGGCGAAGAGAAATGCTGTCACGTTTTGCAAGGAGATACGTCTAAACAGTAGCGAGGGCGCAGTGAAAAACGCTCTCCTGTATTCAAAGGACATCGCTCTATGAAGATAGGCAAGCCTGTAAAATCGCTGTTCACGGCTTTCGTCACGCCTCCCGCATTACGAGGCGGGGCTTTGGTATGCCTGCTTTCCAGTCTCCCGCTCTCTCCCTCCCCTCTCCAAGCCCAGCAAGTTAGCGCGGCGGTAGCCCTCGGTTCCGAGCGAAGCGACCCTCTCGGCGGTCAGCATGAGACGGTATTAGGGCAGAAGCGAGACATGATTTTCGGGCAGAATGTGCGGGGTCCTTACCGCCTCAGTTGGAAGAAGATTCGCCCTTACAGCGAACAGGTGCGCGTAGGCGGTATGCTCATGGCGCGTGACCTCGACTACAGTATCGATGAAGCGTCGGGCGTTCTACAGTTCACAACGCCTGTCCGCGCCACCTACTTCATTGAGGCGACTTATGGGGTGGATAGTGTGGGCGCAGAGCCGAATCAGGGCGTTACGAGTTCGCCTTTTGTGTGGAAACTACTACAGAATGAACAGTCCAACCTCACGTTCCTCGTGCGTCCCGGCACTACGAACGGCGACACGCCGCAGGCGAACTCCTACTTGCAGTACACGCAAGACTATAAACTGGGCAAGAGTTCCCAACTGAACACAGGCGTTTTTCTGGATATGCACGGGGGCGACTGGCTAAATCGAGGCGGAATAAAAGTTGCCGACACTACCAAAGGGAAGAGCTCCGAACTAGGTTTTTCGTACAGTAGGGCGGGGGCGCTCTTCACGCAGGGCGATTTAACAGGCTTGACCGCAGGGCGCGAAGCGATGGAGTTCGGTGGAACATTTCACCTCTCAAAGGGGCTGAAACTCGCCTCTACATACCGTTACACCACAGAACTTCTCGCGCCAGACAAGGGCGGCGGCGCGGGCGCTATCACTCGTGAAACGGCGAACTCTATCACGCAGACTCTACCCAAAAACACAGGTTCCGTCTCGGCGGAGAGAACCGAAACCGTAGTGAAAAACCCCGATGGAACCGCTACTACCACCATCAGCGATTCGGCGAAGGTGACGGATAACCTCTCGAAAAAGTTTCAGGCGAATGTTGGCTTCGATTCGCAGACGGCGCTAGTGAAAGGGAGCGACGATAAGCAGTATTCACAGACATCAAGCGTCGGCTTTCTCGCCAAAGCGCTCTCCGACTTCACTATTTCAGGAGACTACCGAAACCAGATTTCCTCGTCCGGTATCGCCGACATCACCGCTCTGAAAATGGAGGGAACGCCCCTCAAAAACTGGAAAGGGCTAGGTCTACATTTTGGGCTGGAGAACCAGTCGCGAACCACAGGCTCCACCCTCAAGCAAAATGTGATGCTAGACGTCTCTCCGGGAAAGTTCGCAACCCTCAATGGAGGGGTGCGCTACAGCGCCGCGCCCACCGGAGAGAAGATAGTGGGCGTATTGGGCGGCGTAGTGCGCTCTGGCACGCTCATTGAACTCTCTGGAACTTCGCTCTGGCGGGAAGCCATAACAGGAACGACGGTTGACCCGTCGTTCGCGGATGGCTATCAGGTTAATCTCGCAGTGAAACCGCACAAGAGCGTAAACCTTATCGGTTCTGTAGGGCGTAACCCCGACGGTAGCGATATGTTCTCTATGCGTAGCCTTGAGGCGCGTAAAGCGGGTGTGGAGACCAGTATCGGTTTCCTGACTTTTAAGGGGTTGCTAGGAACGGAGAACGAGTACATAGCGAATCGTCTCTCCAGTACCGCCGACCTCTCCTTAGCCATGCGCCTCACAAAATGGGACATGGTGAACATTAGCGCGTTGGATAAGCGAACGCTGGACGGCGGTTTGAGCGCAAGTAGAACCTACCTTCTCTCCTACTCGCGGAATCTTAACTCGCTTTGGCGCATGGCGCTCAAAGGCTCCGCTACCTACTATGAGCAGGACGGCGCTCCTCTGCTTGCTAAAACCGAATACCGCGCAGAAGCGCAACTCGGCATTCGGTTTTAGCGGGTCTATCGCTCCCTGCCCACCCAACCCTACACTTTAGGATACTGAGTCTCCACTGCGAAGGTTCCATCCGAAAGAGAGACGATACTGTAGTCCTCAAAGAGAATTGGCTCTATGGCGGCGAGGCAGAGGTAGGCGCGAAACGCTAGAGCGCGAATCTCGGTCTCTGCGTGAGGGTTCGCCCGCATCTCCATAAAGTGTCGCCACGCTCGAACGTTGCCCGTAACGACGATAGGGGCTTCGGTCTCGTTCGGCAGTACAGAGCGGGCGGTCTGTTGCACTTTTTTACGCAGGTCGGTGCGCGCATCCGCAGAGAGTATGGTAGAACCCTGCTTCTGCCTTGCGACAAGCCCCTCCGCTATCGCCTCGTAGTCGTGCGCGGCTCTGTCTATGCGCCTCTCGAAAAGCGTATGCAGTTCCGGGTCGTCTTGATACTCCGGTCTCTCCACAAACCTCAGAACCGTTCCGCTCACATAGCGTTGGCTCAACTGGCTATACGCCATACCCGCCCTATGCCGTACCAGTTCATGGGTTACGGAGCGCGAAATCCCATAAAACAGAAACGAGAAGTTGGCGTGTTCCAGTACGGAGCCGTGCCCCGAATCCTTGATATTTTGAAAATAGCGGGGCGCGTTCTCGTTTTTCGTGCGCTTAGGAGTGAAACTGGCGTAGCAGAGTTGCCCCGCGACCTTGCAGAGTTGAGTCCCTGAAGGCAGGGGGCTAGCGTCGTTGAGGTACTGCGGAAACTGAAGTTTGCTGTCGAAACCCTCAAGGAAAGCGGCAAGCCCCGCGATATTGACGGCTGGCTTTGATAGCAAGGCGACTCCCGGCGCTTTCAGGTAGTAGGTTCCTTCGGGGGTGGTGAATACGGATGAGGAGAGAGTGGGGTAGCCTGTTTCAAGGCTCTCCACACTCTCGCGAGGGTCAGGGTTTGTTGTGTCACTCGGTTCCTGCATGGTCTCCCTTTTCTAAATCTATTTCGTTTGAAAGAGGCGCTAGCTGTTCGGCGACACGCACTCGTCGTGTAAAACTCGCCAGCAGATTGACCTCCTCTTTGCTATATTCGCGGGGTTCGTGCGTGTAGACTTCCAACACCCCGACGGTGTGCCGCCCCAACTTAACGGGGATTCCAAGATAGGAGGTCAGCCCCTCTTTTTTTATCCAGCCGTGCATATCAGCGCGTGCGTCTCCGGTCAAATCCGCAATAGCGAGGCTCTGCCCGCGCTTCGCCACCCAACCCGCGAGACCAGAGCCGACCTGCATGGTAGCGTCCGGCATGGCGGAGGCGCGACACTGGGCGGAGGCGACGAGCGTAAGCGTTTCGGAGGTGGCTTGATATACGGCGCAACGGTCTCCGCGCATCAGTTCCAAAGAGATGTCGGCAAGAATTTTGGGTAGGTCGCTCTCGGTCAACGCCTTCCCAATGGCGTTCGCCACGCGCTTGAAATAGGTTTTCATCTCTTGCGACTGTTCGCGTGTCTGTTCAAAGAGCAGGGCGTTCGCAACCGCGACGGCGGACTGGTTGGCGATAGTATAGAGTAGCCCCATCTCGGCGACGGTGAAGAGGCGACGGCGGTCGCTCATCACATGAATAACGCCAATAACCTCTTCGCCTACGTGCATAGGAACGCAGAGCGTGGAGGCTACCCCCGCCTGATGAATGGGCGCAGACTCATTGCGCCTATCGGCGAATACGTCGGAAACCGCTTGCGGAGTCTGCCAATCGAACACCCAACCTCCGATACCCTCTCCAATCGCGTGTCCGGTTTCGCCAAATGCCAGAACGGGGTCGAGGTTACGGGTAATCTGAGGCGTAAGGCGGTCTGTTTTGGGGTCGCGCAGTAGCAGAGCGAACTTATCGGCTTTGAGCAACTCCAGAGCGCTATCCGCCACAAAATTCAAGACCTGCTCCACTTTGAGGGTCTCATTGACTCGCTGTGAGAGTTCGTAGAGTGCGTTCGCCTCCTCCGCTTGCCGTTGCGCGTCCTCATAGAGCCATGCATTCTCCATAGCGATACCCGCCTGGAGGGCGACGGCGGAGAGGAGTTTCAAATCTTCGGGCTGATAGACGTTGCGCTGTAGGCTTGTAACGATAAGCAGACCGTGACTCTCCTCGCGGCTTCGTATCGGCGCGTACATCACCGAGAGCGCCCGTGTGCGCTCGGATATATCCACGTACTCGTCGTAGGTCTCGGTGTCGGCGATAAGTCGGGCTCGCCCGCTATTCAACGCCTGAGCGTGGATGCCCTCCTCTACCGAGAGTTGGATGTCGCTCTCCTCCCTAGAAAGCCCGCGCTCCGCCGCAATGAAGAGGTGTGTGCGGTCATCATTCAAAAGGAAAAAGACGGCGGCATGGTGTTCGAGGTGGGCGCATATCGCCTCTAAAACCTCATCCATAACTTTTTGAACGCTAAGGCTACTGGAAACGGTCTGCGTCGCCTGATAGAGTACCGTCAGTTCGCGCCCCTGCTCATACGCCATGCGAGAGGTCGCCTCCACCTTTTGGGCGAGTGAAACGAACTCGGCGAGTAGGGAGAGTTGGTCGATGTCGTCTTGGTCGAAGGCGGGAAAGGGGGAGAGTCCGGAGGCGCTGTCCACTTTATTGAGAGCGGAGAGCGTGCCGATAATGCGCCCAGCGCTGAATACGGGGACTACTACCGCCGAACGGGGACCGGAGAGAGCCTCGGAACTCGTCCAACGCGGGGCGGACTTGCGAGCGGAGTTCTCTTCGTCGGTAGGCGCGAAGAGATCGCCTGTCTCTAAGGCGGTGCGCCTATCGTGAAGAAGGGGATGCCCTGTTTTAATGACGGGTTCTGAAAGAGAATCGGCGACCTTTATTCGTAGCCCGACGATCTCCTGCGCGTTCTCGCCCGCTACGGCGACATAATCTAACATATCGCGCTCCTCAGCGAACAGGCAGAGTCCTGCGCGGGAGGCGGAGGCGAGACGACGCGCCTCTTCGACGACCATCTGGGCTACGTCGCGAGCGGGCGTGAGCGATTGAATGGCTTCCGTTAGGCGGCGAATGGCGGCTCGGAGCGGCGCTCCTCGGCTCATTATGGTTACTCTCCTCCTCTTACGCCCATTTTTGCATAATTTGCAAAGACTGTCAAGAGGTAAGAGTTTAGGTAAAAGTTCAGGGTTATGGGAATAGAAACCGCGAAACACGCAAAAAAATGCACCAAGCCCCAAACTTGGAACCACACGCCAAACTTCCCAATCTCAAACTGCCATTCGTGCATTCACCCCTTCTCCCAGAATTGGGAGAAGGGGTAGGGGTTGAGGGCAAGGAGAGGTTGCGCGGGTTATGTGAAGATTCACATAACTTGAACTCTTGCCTGAAATTCCTTCCAAACTTATTGAAACCTTAACGATTTTGGGGTATTCTATACCCCCCGATGACACAATGGCGTGAAGGGCGGAACGCCCTGATACTGTTGCGCCAACTCCTCTTCAAAGAGACCGTTAGAGGTTCGCAACGAAGGCGTTTCGAGCAGGTTCCTTGCGGCTAGTTTTGACGAGCAAACATTTTTCGCCGCGCTATTTCCCACCCGCGAATGAGATTTCAGAACACAGTAGTCTGAAAC
This sequence comes from uncultured Chthonomonas sp., assembly GCA_903821495.1. Lineage (GTDB taxonomy): Bacteria > Armatimonadota > Chthonomonadetes > Chthonomonadales > Chthonomonadaceae > CAIJLM01. The sequence continues at coordinate 7,039 of CAIJLM010000029.1, forward strand.
CGAGAAAGAAGGAAGAAGGCATCCCGTGAACGACCATACAGGTTCCTACCCGCCACCTCAAGGGCTTTACGACCCACAGTTTGAACACGACGCTTGCGGCGTTGGATTTGTAGCGCATATCAAAGGCGTAAAATCGCACGATATTCTGGCGAAAGCCTTGAGAGTGTTAGCAAATCTGGAGCATCGCGGCGCGTGTGGTTGCGACCCTGAAACTGGCGACGGCGCGGGCGCGCTTTTCCAGATACCGCACGCCCTTTTCATAAAGGTTCTCGCGCAACAGGGCGAGACTCTGCCCGCCCCCGCCGACTATGGCGTAGGAATGCTCTTCCTACCGCAGGACGAAGCCCTGAAATCTGAGTATCGCGCTGTCATTAACGGCGTTGTGGAAGAGGCGGGAAACACGGTTCTCGCGTGGCGCAGAGTACCCGTAGATAGCAGTGCGTTGGGCTGGCTGGCGCGGTCTGTAGAACCCAGTATTGAGCAGATATTTGTCGCGAACGACGGCGGCTTGAGCCCGGACGACTTCGAGCGCAAACTGTTTCTCATTCGTAGGAGCCTACAGAACCGTATTATTGAGCGTAAACTCGCCCTTGAAGAGCAGTTCTACGTCTGTAGCCTATCGTGCAGAACTATCGTATACAAAGGGCTTATGCTCGCCCCAAGACTCGGCGCGTACTACCCAGACCTCACGGATAGCGACGCGATAACCGCCCTCGCCATTGTTCACCAACGCTTCTCGACCAACACCTTCCCAACATGGGATTTGTCGCACCCTTACCGCTATATCGCGCATAATGGAGAGATAAACACTCTGCGCGGAAACCGAAACTGGATGCGTGCGCGAGAAAAGGGCTTGAAGTCGGACGTGTTTGGCGACGACCTCTCGAAGATATTCCCCCTTGTGAACAAGAGCGGAAGCGATACCGCTACCCTCGATAACGCCGTCGAACTACTGCGGCTCGGAGGGCGCTCTCTCGCCCACGCGATGCTCATACTCATGCCTGAAGCGTGGCAGAGCGACAAACTGATGTCGCCCGAAAAACGCGCCTTCTACGAGTTCCACTCCTGCAAGATGGAGCCATGGGACGGCCCCGCCGCAGTCGCCTTCACCGATGGTATTCGCATTGGCGCGCTCCTTGACCGTAACGGTCTGCGCCCCGCTCGCTACACTATCACCGATGACGACCTTGTGACGCTGGCTTCCGAAACGGGCGTGCTAGACTTTGACCCCGCGCATATCGTTGCGAAAGGTCGTCTGCAACCCGGAAAGGTATTCCTGATTGACACAGAGCGGGGACGCATTATTAAAGATGAAGAGCTGAAAGCGGAACTCTGCTCACGCCAACCCTACGAGCGGTGGGTGAAGGATAACCTCATACTCTTAGAGCATATCCCCGACCCGGATTTTGCGCCAACCGCGCCGACGGAGAGCCTCCTTACACGCCAGCAAAACTTCGGCTACACCCTCGAAGACATGAGAATCATCCTTGCCCCGATGGCGCGAAATGGCGAACAACCTCTCGGCTCTATGGGGACAGACACGCCTCTCGCCGTTCTCTCCGACCGCGCCCAACTGCTCTACAACTACTTCAAACAACTCTTCGCGCAGGTCACGAATCCGCCGATTGACCCCATTCGCGAAGAGATGGTTATGTCTCTTACCGACTACATTGGGCGCGAGGGCAACCTGTTCGACGAGGCGGCGAGCGACGCGCATCAGTTGAAACTAGAGTCGCCGATTCTCTCGAACAGCGACCTCGCCAAACTCCGTAATATGCCTGCGAGGCATAACCTCACTTCGCGCACTCTTGCGATGACCTTCCCCATGAACGGCGAACCTAACAGCCTCGAAAAGGCGGTGGAGGCGCTGTGCGTCGAGGCGGAGCAAGCCGTAACCAGCGGCGACACGTTTCTTATTCTCTCTGACCGCGCCGCGAACCGCGAAAACGCGCCTATTCCTGCGCTACTTGGGCTTTCCGCAGTCCATCACCACCTGACTCGCGCAGGAAGTAGAACTATCGCCAGCCTGATAGTCGAGACGGGAGAGGCGCGGGAAGTTCAGCACTTCGCTCTGCTCATCGGGTACGGCGCAAGCGCAATTAACCCCTACCTCGCCTTCGAGACGCTTGGCGAGATGTGCGAAAACGGCTTTCTACCCGAAATAACTCCCGATAAGGCGGAGAAGAACTTTATTAAGGCGGTCAGCAAAGGGCTTCTCAAGACATTTGCGAAGATGGGAATCTCCACTCTACAGTCGTATCGCGGGGCGCAGATTTTCGAGGCGATTGGCTTAGATAGAGAGATGACCGAGAAGTACTTCACAGGCACGCCTTCGCGCCTGAGCGGTATCGGACTAGATACGCTTCAACAAGAGGTTCTTGTGCGCCACACCCTCGCCTATCCGCCCACGCATCTGGATGATAACCTCGACCTACAGCCGGGCGGACAGTATCAGTGGCGGCGCGGCGGCGAGTACCATATGTACAACCCGGAGAGCGTTGCAAAACTCCAACACGCCACCTCGCAAAAGAGTTACGCCACGTTCAAAGAGTTCTCGAAAGCGATGAACGACACGAGCGAACATCTTGCGACTCTGCGCGGACTGCTCAAGTTCAAGCCCGGAACTTCCGCGCCGATTTCGGAGGTCGAACCGGCGAAAGAGATAGTGAAGCGGTTTGTGACGGGCGCAATGTCGCTCGGCTCTATCAGCCGCGAGGCGCATGAGACTCTGGCTATCGCGATGAACCGTATGGGCGGCAAGTCGAACACGGGCGAGGGCGGCGAAGACTCGGTGCGCTACACCCCCGATGCGAACGGCGACAGCCGCCGAAGCGCCATTAAGCAGGTGGCTTCGGGGCGTTTTGGAGTGACTCCGCACTACCTCGTGAACGCCGACGAACTACAGATTAAGATGGCGCAGGGCGCAAAGCCCGGCGAAGGCGGCGAACTGCCCGGCGCGAAAGTAGACAACTACATTGCGCGAGTGCGGCACACCACGCCTGGCGTTACGCTTGTGTCGCCGCCGCCGCACCACGACATCTACTCGATTGAAGACCTCGCTCAACTAATTTTCGACCTCAAGAACGTGAACGAGAAGGCGCGAATATCGGTCAAACTGGTATCGGAAGTGGGAGTCGGAACGGTCGCGGCGGGTGTCTCCAAAGCGCACGCCGACCATATTCTCATAAGCGGACACGACGGCGGAACGGGCGCGAGTCCCGTTTCGAGTATAAAGCACGCTGGTATCCCCTGGGAGATGGGGCTTGCAGAGACCCAACAGGTTCTCGTTAAGAACGACCTGCGCGGGCGTGTCACCGTACAGACCGATGGACAACTCAAGACAGGGCGAGATGTTGCGGTAGCCGCTCTGCTTGGCGCGGAGGAGTTCGGTTTCAGCACGGCTCCGCTTGTCACGATGGGCTGTATCATGATGCGCGTCTGCCACCTAGGAA
>CAIJLM010000030.1 GCA_903821495.1 uncultured Chthonomonas sp.
CGAAAGCGAGACCCCTCTTTTATGCCTAGCCCTCCCCGACGCAGAGAGGGATTTTTGTGGCGCGAGTTATCTCTCCGCAAGCATTCTCTTCGCGACGCGCCCGAAAACAGGGAGTTCAAACCAACGCCCCTGATTTGCATTCGAGGCGGCGACCAGAGCCATAGCCACCCAGAGAACGGTGCAGGCGTAGATGTAGATGATATTCAGCGGCTTTATAAAGCGAGTCGCTAACGCCATACTACACACAATAGGAATCACCAGAAGTAGCGACTGCAAGGAGTGATACGCCACAAAAGGGTTTCTCTTTTTGTATTGAAGGTGGACGATGAGCGGGAACAGGCCCAGTGTGAACAGACCGAGCAGATGACTCCAAATTACAGCGGCGTATTCGCGGTGCGAGAGGTTCTTCTCGTCTGGCGGCATGGCGTTGGTTGGTTGCGGGGCTTCTTCTATCATGTTACTCTATCCCCTCTGACTGTAGGGCGCGGTAAGCCTCCGCTATCGCGCTCAAATCGTCGCTTGTCAACTCCCAACCCATCGCCTCCGTGTTGACCTCCACCTGCTCCGGGCTACGCGCTCCGACAATCGCTCCCGTTATAGCGGGATTACTGAGCGCCCAACGTATGGCGAGTTGCCCAACCGTTTTGTTATATGTTTCTGCGATAGGGCGTAGGCTTTCGACAAAAGCGAGGTTTCGCGAGAGGTTTGGCTCCTGATAAAACGGGTGTCTGTGTCGCCAGTCATCTTGCGCCACTCGTGAAATATCGAAACGCCCGCTAAGTAGTCCCCCTTGCATGGGGCTATAGGCAACTACTCCCGTCCCATTTTTTAGGCAGAAAGGTAGTATCTCCTCCGCAACCTCCTGCCGTAACAGACTGTAGGGGGGCTGTAGCGAATCTACGTGGGCGATGGCTTCGCATCGCTCTAACTGCGCTACATCGAAATTGCTCACGCCAATCCAACGCGCCTTGCCCTCGCGCTTTATCTCCGCGAGAGTTCCCCATGCGTCTTCAATGGGCGTACTGTGTATGCAGTCGGGCCAGTGGATTTGATAGAGGTCTACCGCATCCACATTGAGGCGTTTCAGGCTGGCTTCGATTTCGAGGCGAATACTCTCCGGGCGCAGGTCGCCGTGCGGCTTATCCATCTGGGTGGCGATACGTCCGCACTTTGTGAAGATCAGTACATCATCGCGGTAGCCTTCAATCGCCTTGCCTACCACCTCTTCCGAGTGACCAATGCCATACACGGCGGCGGTGTCTATCCAGTTGCACCCCGCCTCAATAGAGCGACGAATCGCGTCTATCGAATCGTTATCGTCCTGCTGTCCCCACCCCGCGAACCAAGGTCCCCCCGCCGCCCATGCGCCGAAGCCTATCGTCGTTATTTCGGGTCCCTGACTACCTAATCTGCGTGTTTCCGCCATTTTGTGCAAGTTTCCTTTGCGAAGTTTAGCCCCAACGTGCCTCTGGCGGGTCGAATACGAAGCCGTGAAAGAAGGAGCGTTGTTCAGGCGTGAGGCGTTGATAGAACTCCTTTGTGTAGCCCCAATGCTCCTGCGACGCTATCATCCAGGGGTGTTCGTAAGCCATGTAGAGCATGATACGCGCCCCCGTCTCTTGTGTCCAAGGTCCTCCTGAGTGCCAGAGCGCGTTATGAAAGAGAACCACGCTACCCGCGGGGGCACAGACCTGAATTGCGCCGTCGAACAGCTCCGTGTTTTGCCTGTCCGCCTTGTCCGGCTCATATTTCGCCCTATGGCTACCCGGAACAATGCAGAGATTTCCACGCCCCGGCTCGGTCATATCGGTTAGGTAGTAGCCGACTTTGAGCTGTAGGAGCGGAATAGGGTAGCCCAGATTACGAAACCCGTCGTCATGCCCGTCGAGATGCCACCCCATACCGCGCCCCTTCTGCGGATGCTCCACTATTACATCGGAGGCGTGGTGGTGCGGTTTCGGGTTGAGTAGTTCATAGACGTAAGGCATGAGCGGGGGATAGTTCAGCAACTCCAAAAAGAGCGGGTCGTCATCCAATATATAGAAGATGCGCGTGTCATCGCCGTTGATATGCGTCATGCCCGTATGCGAAACGCCCTGCTCCTTTTTGCTACGCCTATTCGTTATTGCGCTGTCTGTCGCTTCTAGCAGACGCGCCACAAGTTCGGCGGGAAGGAAGTTTTTCAGTACGAGATAGCCGCTATTGTCCCAGAAAAACCGCTCCGATGTGTTTGGATGTTGTCTCTCTTCGCTCATATTTTCCCTCTAATCTATCGCCCAGCCGCGTCCGTCGGGGCTTGCTGTCAATACCTGTACGCCGTCGCGAGTAAGGGCGAGAGTATGCTCGAAATGGGCGCTAGGCTTGCCATCTGTTGTGGTGATTGTCCAGTGGTCGCGCAGGGTTTTGATGTTTCGCCTGCCTACATTCACCATCGGTTCAACGGCGATAACTACGCCCGGCTCAAGTCGAAAGTCCTGATTTTTCTCGTACTCTCGGTTCGAGTAGTTGGGGACGTGGAGCGACTCCCACAAGTCTGCGCCAATCCCATGTCCCGCCAACTCTTCCACAACAGAGAAGCCCGCTTTACGCACATAGTCCGCCATCTCTTTCGCCACTTGACTCCAGTATTGACAGCGCGGCATGAGTTCGATAGCGAGGCGCAACGCGCCCTCTGTTATGTCAAGAAGTTTACGCTTTTCAGGTGAGATTACCCCGACGGGGCGGGTTACGGCGGCATCGCCGCACCATCCGTTCAGGCGCACTCCAATGTCAAGGCTCACAATGTCACCCTCTTTTAGCACCCGCTTGCCCGGCATACCGTGTACTATCTCCTCATTGACCGAGATACACGTTGCGGCGGGGAAGGGGACTTTGCCCGGAACGCCCTTAAAGAGCGCGGTAGCGTTGTTGAGCGTGATGAATGTGTCTACCGCCTCCTCGATTTCGGCGGTGGTGATACCCGGCATAACCATGTCTGCAGCGACCTGATGCGCCTCCCAAACAATGAGACCCGCTTCGCGCATTCGGGCTATCTGCTCTGGGGTCTTGAGAAAACTCATGAAAAGTCCTTATTATTCGGCAGTGATGGATTTCAAGCAGGATTTTGGCTCCTGTAGGAACAAAATCTCCTTATAGCATACCCCAAAGAGGTTCTTCAAATGAAACAAGACGATGAAACGCAACAAGGTCGCTCATGGTTAGACAGACGCGCCTTCCTGACGCAAGCCGGAACGGGAATGGGCTGTATCGCGCTCGCCTGCCTTCTAGCGGAGGAGGCGGAGGCGCAACAGCGCGCCTCCGCCTCTCCCGTTGCGCCCAAGCCCCCCATGTTTCGCGCAAAGGCGAAGCGCGTTGTGCAGATATTCTGCCCGGGCGCGGTGAGTCATATCGATACCTTTGAGTATAAGCCCGAACTTATCAAGCGGCACGGACAACAACTTACCGGCGAGAAGGTGGTCACGTTTCAAGGGACGAACGGCTCTATTATGAAAAGCCCGTGGTCGTGGAAGCAGTATGGGCAGTCGGGGAAGTGGGTAACGGAACTGTTCCCGCACCTCTCAACCTGCGTAGATGACATGGCGTTCGTTCATTCGCTTACCGCAAAGAGCAATACGCACGGTCCCGCGATGCTACAGATGAGTACAGGGTTTATCCTAGATGGCTTTCCAAGCATGGGGGCGTGGGTGACGTATGCGCTCGGCACGGAGAATCAGAATCTACCCGCTTTTGTCGCCATTCCCGACCCACGCGGAATGCCCCCAAATGGGCCCAACAACTGGACGGCGGGGTTTCTGCCCGCCGCCTATCAGGGGACGGGCTTCAATACCGATACGCCTATCTCAAACCTAAACTCCCCGAAAGGCTCCACCCCGCAACAGGAGAAAGCCCTCCGCAAGTACCTCAATTCGCTGAACCAGCAGTTCGCCGACCGCAACCCCGGACACAGCGACCTGATGGCGCGGGTGGCGACTTATGAACTGGCGGCGCGTATGCAGCTCAGCGCCCCCGAAGTGACCGATATAAGCAAGGAGAGCGCCGAGACCCTTCACTTTTACGGAGCGGACAGCGCGAACCAGCTCAAGGCGGGCTATGCCCGTAACTGCATCCTCACGCGGCGGCTTTTGGAGAGGGGAGTGCGCTTCATTCAACTCTACTGCGGGGCGCACGCCTCGCAGGTAGATGGATTGCTGAACTGGGACGCGCACAAGACCCTCAAGGACGACTACGAGCGTCACGCCCCTATTATGGATCAGCCTACCGCCGCCCTCCTAAAAGATTTGAAACGGCGCGGTATGCTCGAAGACACGCTTATTCTCTGGACAACGGAGTTTGGGAGAATGCCGACCCACCAACAGGGGAGCGAAGGGCGCGACCATAACCCCAACGGCTTCACCTGCTGGATGGCGGGGGCGGGGGTGAAAGGGGGAACAACCTACGGCGCGACGGACGAACTGGGGTATAAGGCGGTGGAGAACGTCTCCGTCATCGCGGATTTCCACGCTACCGCCCTACAGATAATGGGGCTGGAACACACCAAACTGACCTACTACCACGACGGGATTGACCGCCGCCTCACGGACGTTTCGGGAAGTGTGATAAAGTCTATTCTTGCGTAGTTGCGGAGGAGTTTTATGAGAGCGAAAGTTCCAGAGTTTTATGTGAGCGAACACCCTGAACTAGAGAGGTTGACTCCGATACTACGCTCGTATCTGCACGCGAGAGTGACGATTTACTACCGTGAGGCGCAGTATCAGGATACAGGGCATATCACCTACTTTGATGGGACATGGGTGGAGTTGACAAAGGTGAACGGGGAGCGCATTTTGACGCCGCAATCGGGGATTCGTATCATAAAGATGCTAGAGCCGAGCGCGATAGAGAGCGACGCGATGATGCTTCTGCGTCCCGCAGAGCCAGACAGTAGCGCGAAGAAGATACCGTAGCGTCAGTTCTACTTCGCGTCCGCCTGTTTGAATGCCTCTATAACGTCGGGGTGGTCACGCGCCCACTCCAACGCCCCTTGCCCCTTATGGTCTTTGGCGTGAACATCGGCTCCCTTTGAAATCAGTAGTTTGACCACCTTGGCGTTGCCGCCAAACGCCGCCCAAAGCAGCGGAGTCATGCCTTCGGGGTCTGTCGCCTTGAGGTCGGCTCCTCGCTCTAACAGAAGCGCGACCATCGCCTCCTGCCCTTTCAGGCTCGCTAGCATTAGCGGAGTGCGCTCCGATTCGTTCCTAGCCTCTCTGTCCGCGCCCTGCTCTAGCAAGGTTCGCACTTTTGCGGTATCGCCTTTACGTATCCCTTCAAGCAGGGCTTGGTTCGCCTCACTGCGTTTCGCGGAGGAGTTGCACCCGGTAGCGGCGAGGACGCACGCAAAAATCAGGGCGATTTTGTATCTCTTCATCCGTTTTAACCTCTCCCCAACCCCTCTCCGAAACGGCGAGGGGCGAATGTCAGTGGCGCAAGGCTTTAACATTAGTCCCGTTTTACCTATAGTGGCGGTAAAACTCCTCTCCTTACGAAGGAGAGGCGGGGTGAGGTTAAGCGGTTCCCTGTGCATCTCTTCCTCTAATCCTCCTCGTAAGCGTCTGATAGCCGACCATACTCCTCTAAGGAGAGTGTCTCCCCCCGTCGGTTCCCATCTATTCCGACTTTTGCGAGGAAGGCTTCCGCCCTCACGCGGTCTTCCATTCCAAAGCCTAGATGGAAAGAGCCGGGGGCGCGCATAAGCGCGTTGAGGAGGGTTTTTCGCCGTTGCCCGAAGCCCGCCCGAATAAGGTGGAACATTCGCGCCTCGTTGCGGATGGCTATTGCGCCCGGAATAATTGGTTCTAGCGCGATAACGCAGGAAGAGACTTCCGGAGCGGGTAGAAAGACCGTTGGGGGGACTTTGCAGATAATCTCCGGCTTAGTGTGGTACTGCACGAAGAGCGACATTGAGCCGAAGTCGGGTGTGGCGGGTTTAGCGACAATCCTATTCGCCACCTCCTGCTGAACGAGCATGACGGCGCGTCGCCAGCGATGCTTATGCTCAATCAGTTTTTCGATGATGGGGGTCGTGATGTAGTAGGGAATGTTTGAGACAAACACGCCGCGCTCTTCCCCGAAGGCGCTATCGAAAAGGGCGTTCATGTCCATACGCATAAAGTCTTGAAAAACGAGGGTGATGTTCTCGTAGTCTGCGGTGACTTCGCGCAGAATCGGCTCCAGATGGGTGTCAATCTCTATGGAGGTGAGGCGGGAGGTGTGTTCGGCGAGAGCGGTAGTCAATGCGCCTGCGCCTGCGCCTACCTCTAACACGGGAGTGTTGGGTGTCAGTTTCGCGGAGGCGACAATGTTATTCAAGATATTACGGTCACACAGAAAATTTTGCCCCAAACGTTTTTGAAGCCGAATACCGTGTGACCGTAACAGTTCGCTGGTCTGTTTTGGTGAAGTCAGATCGTACAATATGTCTCAGATGTCCTTAGGTTTAATAGAAGGGACAGCAACCCTGTTAATACAATACCCTGTACGCTGTCCAATGGGTATCAAACACCTGAGAATCTATGATTAGTTAAGAATGTGAACTTGCAGATGTTGCCAATTTTTGATATTGAATCGGGAAACATCTTTGGGCGAGTCCACGCCGAGGTCTATGCGGTTGCCTTTAATGGCTCCGCCAGTATCTCCTGCAACTGCGTATCCGTAGCCCTCAATAAAGAGGCGGGATCCCAATTTGATAAATTTGGGGTCTACGGCAACCACTCCGTATCCCGCCTTTATCCCAGTCGCTGTACGCCCTGAACCCGACCCGCCACAGTTATAGGGGTCGTACCAGGTGCCTCGCATGATAACCATGCGAGCGCTACTGCGCTCCGAAAATCCTCCACGCGAAGCGAGAACGCCTCGCGAGAAAGCCATCAATACGGGTTTGTCGCCCTCTTCGATAGTTTCCGGTTTCGCTGGTTTCGTAACACGCGACGAAACGATTTCTCGTCGCAGTTCCACTCCATCCTCTCGCGTAAAAACGCGATAGACAACTTCCTTCTCTCCAATGACTCCGTTGCGAACGGTACGGCTTGTTCCGCTACGCAGTTTTGTCGTCAGTTGCCTGTGGGTGGGGAACGGTATGGATTCACGCTGAACTACCGTTTTCGCCGCTTCGGAGGGGTTCTCCGTGTTGGCTTTCGGCGTTTCGGCGGCGTTCTTCGTCTCCTGCGCCGCAACTCCCAAACTGTTTACGCTTAGAAAAACTCCGAGCGCAAGCAGTCCAGCCGTTACGGTGCGGTAAGAACGAGGTAACGTCAGAGGCATAATATATGCTCCTTTCCTCTTCCGTCGTGACACCTTTCAGATGCCTTCGCTGACTAACTTTCACCGCTTTGCACAAACTCCCAGCAGGTGGTATCCTAAGATACCAACAGGGTTCAAGGGTATTCTCACATATCTTCGGCAATTTGTCAATAGAGGGAAATGTAGACAAATATACATCTGTTTGTCACTCCATGCCAGTTAATAACGAGTTTTGCCACCCAACAACAGGTAAATCGTGAAATAAAAAGCGCAAATTTTCGCGCTTTGGGTGCATTTTCTTTCGTTTTTTTGCGTTATGGGGAGACAACGCTACTGTTTCGCGTAGCGCAGGAGGGCGTAATCGAACACCGCTTCTATGAGTTCATCCCACTGAAAGTAGCGATTCGGTATCTCTTCGCGAGACATCCACGCCGCGCCGCGAGACTCGGTTCCCTCAGGGATTCGCCCCGCCGAAATCACCTCCGCCCAGAACACTGGGAGCAGTGTCTGTCTACCTGTCTCCGCCCAAGTAAACAGATACGAACCGATAGGGTGAAGCGTGTCTAGCATCGCGCCCGCCTCCTCCATCGCTTCACGGCGTAGAGCCTCCTCCACGCTCTCGCCCGCTTCGATATGCCCTCCCAGAGTACACCATCCCCGCCCCTCAATATCCGCTAACAGGAATTCCCCCGCCCGCAACGCGAAAACCAGAGTCGCTGTAAGGGGAACATTAGGCGGGGGCGGAGCGCCGAGAGGCAGAAAAGTCGCCTCCATCTTCCCCCACATTAGAGTAGGGAAAGAGGGAGCGTTTTCGGGCGTGGGGGCGGCGGAAGACATTAGGGTTTACTCTCAAGCGTATAAAGCGCTATAATAAGGAGTTGTGACATCCTATCGGGGCTGTGGAGGCGTATCCGTGACAGTGGGACCATTCGGCGCAGGCGGGGATCTTACCACAATGCCAAGCACATCGCGTTGCGGAACGGGCCCGAAAAGGCGGCTGTCTTCGGAGACACTCGGATTGTCGCCTAGGATGACTAGATAGCCTTCCGGCACGAAGAGACGGTGTCGCCGCCCCTTTTCTTTGTCGGCGAGAGGTTGCTCGTAGTAGTCTTGAAGGTTGTACTGATAGGTCATATTCAGCACAATAGGGTCTGTTATCTCCTCGCCGGGCAGGCGATAGACCCGTTTGATAATCATATCGTTGTCTTTTCGCACTACCACCACATCCCCGCGTCTGAGAGGTTGCCCCCAACGCCGCATCAGGACTATCTGACCGTTGACGTAGGTGGGGAGCATGGAGTCTCCGCGTACAACGCCCATGCGAAAGGTCACTACAAAGAGAATGACCACGACAATAAAGACCAGCACGAAGAGAGTTTGACGGCGTGTACCTTGCGGCATGAGAAATCACCTTGATTTAGAATCTCGTTGAAACGAGGTTTACAGTCTAGTAGGGTTAGTATACCCCGCCTATCGATTGCTACCCGCATTCTGCGCCTGAGAGGTTGTCACTATTGGATTCCCTGACGAAACTGTTTGAACAAGGGCATAACGCTTCGACTGCGCTTCTCCTAATTACGGCTGTTTGCGCGATTCTGTTCCTGCTCACGATAGTTCTTTTTACGCGAGTTAGCGGACTGAACCGCCGCATACACACGCTCACAATGGGTTCTGAGGGGAGTTTTGAACAGACTCTCGCCCAACACCTAGAAACAGTCGCCCATACAGTGCGGCGCATGGACGGAATAGAGCAAGCCGTCGGGACGCTTCAAGCGCAGATTCCCTTCTGCGTTCAGAAATCGCACCTCGCACGCTACGACGCTTTCGATAATGTGGGCGGACAACAGAGTTTTAGCCTCGTTCTGCTAGACAGCAGGCAGAGCGGCGTAGTGCTATCGGGCGTGTATAACCGTATGGATATGCGAGTCTATGCGAAATATATTGAGCGCGGACAACCCACGCAACCTCTCTCCGAGGAGGAGACGCGGGTGTTTCGCGAGTGTCTCAGCAAATAATCTATTCTAAAAGCGACTCTACTCTATGCCAGATATTACGGAAAATCTTCTTATTGAACGATGCAAGAAGGGCGAAAACGCCGCCTTCGACCAGCTCATCAGAAACTATGAGAAGCGAGTCTACAATCTCGCCTATCGCCTGAGCGGTAGTTACGACGAAGCCAACGACGTGAGCATGGATGCCTTTATTCGCGTCTTTCAGGCGATAAAGCACTTTCGCGGCGACGCGAACTTCTCGACATGGCTGTTTCGGATTGTCACCAATGTCTACCTTGATAGGCGCAAGCGCGTAAAGAATCGGCAGCACCTCTCGCTCGAAGAGTATATCGAACTCGAAGAGAACAGCGTGGCGAGGCAGATAGAAGACCCCGCGCCACACCCTGGACAGGTGGCGGAGACCAATGAGCGCAACGCGGCGCTTCAGAAGGCGGTCAGCGCTCTACCAGACTACCAGCGGGCGATGATAGTGCTGTACCATACCGAAGGACTCTCTTACGACGAGATAGCGGAGGCTCTCGACCTCCCGATTGGAACTGTGAAATCGCGCCTCAATAGAGCGCGTCTCGTTTTGCGCGAAAAACTACAGTCCAAGTTGGAACTTTTCTAAGAGCCGTATCGTCCAAAAGGGGAAAGCAGATAGAAATAGGCGTGTAACCCCATGACGGCGGTCTATTTCGCTCGTTTTTCTATAGAAAACTGCGACTGAGAATGAAGCCTCTCTCCTTAGAGAGAAACGAACAATTAGGAAAATACAATGCACTGTCAAGATGCACAAGAACTCTATTCGGATTATGCTGAGGGGAAACTAGATAGAGCGCTGACCGTCAGTTTTGAGAATCATCTCTCGGACTGTAAGACGTGTCATGCGGAGGTAGAGCAGTTCCGCTCAATATGGGAGGGGCTGGCGGAGATGCCGCTGGCGGAGCCTCCTGCGTTTTTCCATGAGAATATTATGAGCCGTATCGCCCAAGAGCAAGCCAATGCGGAGGAATCCTCCGCCCGCAAGCGTGGTTTCTGGGACTGGTCGGCTCTTCTGCGCCCGCGCTCCTTCGCTATGGGCTTCGCCGCGCTAGTACTTATGTTGGCGGGGGCGGAGGTCGTACAGACCCAACGCGCCTCGCTGGGCCCCGTCGGTTGGATTGTCAGCCTTGTTCACCCCGCACCCGCCACTCCCGCCCTCGAAACGCAGTCGGCGAAGTGGGAGGCGGACGCGCAGGGCGGCGGAACTCTTACGGTGGAACTTCGCGCAAAGGCGCAGGCGAACGGGCAGTCGGGAGCCGTGAGCGTGAAACTGCTACAGGGAACTTCCGTACTCTATAGCGGCGCGGTCTCTTCAAGCGAAAGCGCTATTGTCCGCGTGAACCTTCCCAAAGCGCCGAGTAACGACGAACTCACCCTCTCCATTAGCGAACCCGGTTCGGAGAGCGCGAAATCGGTTCCGTTGAGCGTTACCAGACTGTAATGGTTCGATATGCCAAACGATAAGAAGCCTCCCCTCAAACTTGAGGGGAGGCTTCTTTTTGATTATCAGAGGATGCCATTTTAACCTACTGGTTCGGGTTGACAATCGTTCCCATGAAGAGTATCGCCCCTGTTTTGTCGTCGCGAATAGCGCAGAAGAAGGGGTGGTCAACCGTCATAGTCGCGGGAGTAGGAACGGAGGTTACACCAATGCCTATGCCCGTCGCGCCCGCCGCTTCTGTTCCCTCCTCATTCACCTCCACGAAGGTCTTATGCTGAACGAACTGAATGTAAGCCCCCTCTGCGATACCGCTCAAGTCGGCTTTGCCCGTCGAGTCGAAGGCTATCCCCATGCCGAGCGTGGTAAGCGGGTTTTTCAAGGCGACGGAGTAGGTCGTTTTGAAGCGGGGCAGTTTGAGCGTCACAAGCGCCGCGCCAAACTTTGGCATCCAACTCGACCAGTTTTCGGGCGTGAGGGTCTTGAGAAAGTCGCTGAGGGAGGCTCCTGCGGAGGGCAGGAAGACGTAGAGGTTCAGTTTCCCCTCCTTGCCGTAGGGGAGTTTCACCGCTTGGAAGTTGGCTCCTTGATAGTAGCCCGTCGTTACTTGCTGTTGCATCATCTTCACGGAGGGGGTTGTCCCGTCGAGAAGGGCGAACGGGCTATCCGCCGTCTTGGTCGCGTCGAATTTGTTCGTCCACGCCCCCTTAAAGTAGATGGCGTTCACGAGAACAGCGACGGTGGAGCTGTAGTCTTGGTCGGGCAGGATAGTAGGAATTTTGCCGTTGGTCTTCTTGCTTACCCAGTCGTTCGCGGTTTGGGGCAGTCCGACGATAGTTCCCAGTTCGCTACCGTAGTAGTCGGTGTTCGCTTTCACAAAGTCGGGTTTCACGGCGGACGCTTTGAACCAGAGACCGTTCGCAATGGTCAGGTTTACGTCGGGGGTGGCGCTCACGAGGCTGGCTTGCAGGGCGGCATTCATGGCATTGAGTTCGCTGGCGGTCGCTCCGCTGAGGCTCAACGCCTTGTCCATTCCTGTTTTCGTGTCGCCGCCCGCGCCGTTGAAGACAATCTGTAGCGCCAGCGAGACGCTTGTAGGCGAAATAAAGAGGTTCTTCGCGCCATCCGTTTTTTGCAGTTCGTTGAAGAGGCTGAATCCGAATGCGCTGTTCGCCTGAACGATTTTTGGGTCGACAGTCGTGTGTTTGTCATAAGCGTCTGCAACGGCGCGGGGCAGGTCAGCGGTTAGTGAGTCGGTATCGCCTCCCCCAGAGGAACAGGCTCCTGTCGCCATAAGGACTACTCCTGCTCCTAGCAAGGGAAGAATATGCGGGTTGATTTTTTTCCGAAACATACGAAACTCCTTTTTGGGGGGGCACTGTCGGGGGGATAACTATCTATAGTATATCGCAGATTCAAGTATTTTGAGCGTCTGTGCGTAAGAGTTCACTCTTTTGGGAATTAACCGCGAAACATTCAATGCACAATGCGATTAGTCCGCGAAAAACGCGAAAAGGCGCGAAAAAAATCCACACTGAAACCCCCCTTAGAGTAGCGCGGTAAAGCCCTTAAATCTCATACCGCTAAGGCTCCTCTCCTTTGCGAAGGAGAGGTTGGGTGAGGTTAAGTGAAGATTCCCAGAACCATGAACTCTTACGCCTGTACATAAGAGTTCATGGTTCTGGGAATTAACCGCGAAAAAGCGCGAAAAAAGGGAGTTGGGGACAGGTTAGCGTAGCGGCTCTAGTTTCGCGAGAAGTCCGCCCTCCTGTCGCTCCAGCGCAAAACGAGTCTTTAGAGCCAGTACCACAGGGGACGAGGGTGGGGCGGTGGTGATGTCGAGGAAAACGGGCTTGCCTTCGCGTAGTTTCGCTGAGATGTAGTCTAAATCGCTTGCCGTATGGGGTAGCGCCTCTTCCGCTCCGCCGCGAAGCAGGGCGGGGGCGCGATGCTCAACGGAGGAGAGGGGGGGCGGGTCTAAAATAGGAACTCTCTTGCGGACGATGACCTTTGAGGCGTACTCTGCATGGCGTGTAAGCGGCAACGCCTCCCTCTCTGTGCCGCGCAGACAGAACGGCTCAAGGTAGACGCTATCGGTATCGGTTATCAGAACCGCGTTGGCGGGAAGCGCCTGAGAGATGGCGGATACATACTCGTAGCGCCCTGTAGGCTCTGGCTTTCGTATAAACGGCATAGCGACCATCATTATAACGAGAACGGCGGCAAGCGTCTCGAAACGGGCGAGTTTGGGAAGACGAGTCTCTATCTCGCGCCCAATTCCGCCCCCTCCGAGTATCGCGAGAAGCCCGACCAACAGGAGGTGAAAACGAAACCCTCCTGCAAAGTAGAATAGATGTATGAAAGTTATCGGTAGGGCGGCAAGCCCTGTAAAGAGCAGAAGCGAGGCGGCTTCGGGCGGTCTATTTTTGCGAAGGAGCCATAGCCCTACGCCTCCCGCCGCCAAAATAGCGAGAGCCTCTGGAGTTATAAACGCCGCTAGGTTTCTACTGAGAAAGCGGGGCGAGAAGGTGAGTAGGAGGTAGTCGTAGGGGATGGCGCACCAGTAGTGGTAGCCTGTTCTCCTCCAATCGCCGAAGGCGCTCTGATTAAAAAGGGCGGTAGCGATAAAAAACACGAGCGTTCCAAAGCCTATTAGAGCCACTCTCCCCCCCTCTTTTCTGAGGTTCAATGGGCGTTTTTGCAGGAGCGCGTAGAGAAAAGGCAGAAGAAGCGCGGCGTACAGGTTGCGAAACGCGAAGCCTACTCCACACACAAGGCTGACCCAAATGAGGTCTTTTGTTGTCTCCCCCGTTCGCGTTTTTACGAAGAGCCACGCCGCCAATAGCCCGCACATCATGGCGGGAACGTCGCTCATTATCTCTCTTGCGGACTGTAGAAAACTGAGATTGCTGAGGAGCAGTAGCGCCGCGAGAAGCCCGCCCGTCGCGCCGCCCAGACGCTTGCCGAGCAGGTAGACAAGGTAGATACTGACGAGACCACACGCCAAAATGCTGAATATCCCCGCGCCTAGATTGGCAGGCGCGATGAGATAGATGGGGGTCAATAGAAAGAGTGGGAACCAGAGCGGGTAGCGCGGCGGGTGCGAATGCCCGTTTATCACAATCTCGAACTTGCCCCACAGCGCAATATGTTGCGCGGATGCCGCGTACTCGGTAGCATCGGGAACAGGCTCAAGGTTCGAGACGTAGAAGGGGGCGCGGTAGAGCCACACAAGCGCCGTTAGTAGAACGAGGCAAGCGAGTATTCGGGGCGTGTTTTTGGGTGAGAGCATGGGGTTTTCGCCGTAGTGTTTAGATGGTACATTATGGGCAGAGGCTCCCCTTCCTGTCAAGGGGTTGTGTATTAGCCCCCGATTGGGGTAATCTCTGTTCTTGCGTAGCGGTTGTCAATAGATGTTAGCGCGGAGGAGCGACTCTTCGCGAGACGCTTACGCCAAGCGTGAGGGCGGGGAGCGCCATATCATTGATACCCTAAAATGAGTCCCCGCAACAGGGAGGGACGGCAATTAGGAGAGGCTGAGTTGTTACTCTGAATGAACCACTAGAGATGAAACAAGGGCTACGAATAGTTTCCGCTCTCCTACTTGCGGTGTTCTGCTGGGAGGTTCTCCTCACCTTCTTAAACTCACGCACGACTGGCTATCTCCTTGACGCAAAATTGGGAGAGGTGGAGAGACCGGGGATAGCGGTGAATGGAAAAGAGGGCTTTTCGGTTTTTCGCATTAACTCGCGCTACTGCCGAGGGGCTGAGTTTGACTTGCGCGAATCGGGGACGCGCAGAGTGACGGTGTTGGGCGACTCCTATACGGCGGGGGCGCAGGTGAGCGATGGGAGCGTGTATCTACAGGTCGCGCAACGAGAGTTTGTAAAGAGCGGGCGGAACGATATTCAGCTACTCAACGCCGGGCAGTCTGGAAAATCTCCCGCCTACTATCTTCTGTTTGGCAAGCCTTGGCTAGAGAGCCTAGACTCTAATTTCCTAGTGATACAGTTAGATGAGGGCGACTTCGCCTCAGATTTTTACGACCCTTACGTTGATGTTTATGTAGAGCGGCGCGGCGAGACATTCACTCTGCGCCACAGCCTTCAAAAACAGGGGGAGTTCGCCCGTCGTTCCCCGCGTTCGAGCATACTCATACGGCTAAAGGCGATGTTCAAAGAGTGGTCGGACGAACGCGCAACACGCAAAGCGCAGCAGCCGCCACCCAGCGCATTTGTGAAAGAGACGTTCTGGTTTATGCACGAAGCGAAAAGGATATTTCCCCATGTCGCGGTAGTCTACATTCCTAGTATGCACTACCACGACCTCAAAAATCTCGCGCAGTTCACGCCGCTAGAGGTCTCGTTGGCGGAGGCGGCGAAGACTGAGGGCGTACCCTATATCAACCTGCGCCCTCAGTACGCCCAATACTTCCTTGAGACGAAACAACCCTGCCATGGCTTCAACAACACGATACCCGGCAACGGGCATATCAACGGATACGGACACCGCTTACTGGGCGAAGAACTGTACAAACTGATTAGCCCGATGTTGAATTAACCCCCCTCCGCTCTGTGGGCATCCCTCCCCAAAGTCGCGAGGCGCTACACGATTTTGCGAAGCCCGAACTTGATAACTCCCGCCCACGTTTCGCCTGCGGGAAGCGCAATAAGCCCCGCGTCCACGCCCTGCGGTTCAAGGTTCACTGCGTCGGTTGTACAGGTGTAGGGTTCTAGCGCGACGACTCTGCGCTCAAGGGGGGCGTATAGCACCCACTCCCGAAACGCGCCGTCCGCCGCAATGTACATCTCAAGCCCTGTCTCCGTGTCGCGCACTCCCGACGAACTCCACCCATCCGCCTCGTGGTCTACCTGCGTAAAAACGTTGTCGAAGAAGTTGGCTTCCAGCGAACGCCACTCGCGGAGGTCGTAGTAGGAGTCGCTCTCTGTTACGGAGATGACTTCGCCCGTAGGCATCAGTTTTTCGAGTTTCCAGAGGGCGGCGGCGGGAACTTTCACCTGCGATGCCCCCCTATCGGCTTCGGTTATCGCGTCCAGCCCTGCGGGAGTGCGAAGCGAGGGGCGCAACGCCACTGGGAACCAAGGGTGTATTCCGAATCCCATCGGGAGGGTTTTGTCGCCTGTGTTCTCCACCTCCGTAAGCATCTCTAGAACGCCCTCCTTCATTGTGTAGGTGACGGAGATTTTGCAGGGGAAGGGGTACTGCTCATAAATATCGGGGAACGCATCGAGTTGGAGCGAACTCCGTACCGTGACTCCCATATCGTCCGCCGTCGCGAACTCCACCGTCCACGCCCTGTCCGCCACTAAGCCGTGAATCGCTTGCCCTGCGCCTCTGTCCCACCCCTTCTCTAACAGCCCTTTCATAGAGTAGGACTGCCCCTCAAAGGTGAATTTTCCGTCTCGAACACGGTTTGGGAAGGGGAACAGTATCGGCTGACCGCTATGAAAGGGGTGCATTTTCAGACTCTCTAGGTCGTCTGTAGCGACAAATATGTCTATGGGCGGGGAAGCCTCTCCCTGCGGGCTGTCGCCATCTGGATCGGGCGTTGTCCGAAACTCTACGCAGTTATTGCCAAGTTCGGGGTAGAGTACGGCTTCGGCGCGACGCTCATTGTCTCGGAAGATATAGGCGTTTAGCCCGTGTTGTTGTCGAAGAGTGAGTTGATAACGTGACATTGGTTCTTTTCCGTTTTGGGTTAATAAAATCGCTGTTCAAAGATGCGTCTCGTCTCCCGCATACTGCTATGCAGATCGTTCAAAAGCGCGTCCGCGTCCACATATCCCATCAGACACGCGACGCGGCGCTGTTTTACTGCGTCGTCGGGTAGGCAGTCGAGGCTCGCGCCTGTCGTTAGCCAGAGGGCGTTGCGCGTTCGCGAGAGTAGCAGGTAGCCAGCGGTCAGCACATCGGCGGCGGCGTTGTCCAGCAGGCTCGCGCCTGTGAGAGCGGTTAGGGCTTGAAGCGTATTCGGAACCCATAGCGAACGAAACTGCGAACCGTGCAGAAGTTGTAGACGTTGCGCCAACCACTCCGTATCCATCAGCCCGCCGTGACCGAGTTTCAGGTCGCTATCGCGTTCGTTAGGTTTAAGGCGTTCGTTTTCGATACGCCGCTTCATGGCTTGGATAGCGCCATTCTCTTCTTCCGAGATTCCGCGCCCGAAACTCACCTCTCTTAGCAGACGCTCAAACCGCTTTCCGACGTAGCGATTCCCAGCAATGAAGCGCGATTTCAGGGAGGCGTGTCGCTCCCAAGTCTCCATCGCCCCGCGGTAGTACTGTAGTAGGGCGCGGGGCGAATAGATAAGCGAACCCGCTCGCCCCCAAGGGCGCAGGCGCAAATCGATCTCAAGCGTAGCGCCTTTCTGGAGGAGTGTTTTGCCAGCGGCGAGAACCTTCTCCACTAGCCCGTTTGCGAGAGCGTACTGCGCGTCGCGTCGCGCTAAGTCGTCGGGGTGTCGAGTGTTCTCGTAGGCGAAAACGACATCCCAATCGCTAGAGTACCCTAGTTCCGAGCCGCCGAGTTTTCCCATGCCGATAACCGCCACTCGCTCAAGAACGCGCCTCGCAAATTCAGGCTCCGCGTGTTGCGTCGCTATCTCCTCCGCACAGGTTTCAAGGAGGGAGGCGAGTGTGGTCTCCGCCAGTTCGGTGAGGGCGGTCACTGTATTTAGTATAGCCGACTCGCCCACGATTTCGCGCAGGGCGATTCGCAGAGTTTCGCGCTGATGAAAACGGGCGAGCGCTTCGGTCTTTGCGTCCTGCCTCTTAATACCTGCAAGGCGTTGGCGTATCTCCTTGGCGAGAGGGAGTATCTCCGCCTCTTCCTCGTTTTGGGTAAAGAGAGTCTCCATCCACTCCTGATGACGCACGAGTTTTTGAAAAAGATGGGGGGCGGAGCCTGCCAACTGCACGAGGCGATACATCACCTCTGGACTGTCGTGGAAAGAGGCGTAGAGGTGGGCGCGATTGGGGACGGCAGTCGCCAAATCCTCAAGCCCTGCAAGCGCGGCATCGGGGTCGGGGGCGTAGGCGCAAGCGGAGAGCAGAAGCGCAACTATCGCCTTGAACTTAGCAGGGGTGTCTGGGGGCATTGCGCCGAAATCGTTGCCGCGCATGGGCAGTTGTAGGGCGCGAAGCGCGTTGGGCGGATGCTGAAAGCCCGCCTTTGCCAGTAACTCTTTGAGGCGGCTCTGCGCCTCCTGCGTATCTATCAGTTCTAGTAGGTCGCCTATTTCCGCCCACTCGCCGCCGTCTTTTGCGCTGTCGCTCAGGTCTTCCGCTATCTCCTCATAGAAGAGTTTTGAGAGGTGACTGTGCGTTCGTTCCCGCACCTGCGCTAACTCTCGCTCAAACGCCTCCCGTGTATCTCGCCCCATGCGTCGCGCCACCTGATAGCGTTCACGTTCGTTCTGCGCGGGGGGCAAGTTCTGTGTCTGGAAGCCCTGTAGCAGTTGCAAACGATGTTCTAGGTTTCGTAAAAACTGGTAGTCGCGGGAGAGTTCTCCCGCTTCGGTTTCGGTGAGGAGTCGCGCCTGTCGCAGTTTCTGAACTCCGTGCAGAGTGTTGGGGGTGCGTAGGCGTGTCAGTTTACCGCCGTACTCTAGTTGGAAGCGTTGAACGATAAACTCAATATCGCGAATGCCCCCATACCCTGTTTTGATATTCGTCTCTGTTTGGCGTTCGAGTTCGCAGTGTTTTTCAATGCGCCGCTTGTTGTCTTTCATGTCTTGTAGGAATACGCTTGTCACCCTATTTCGGAAGACATACCCCTCCACAAGCGTCATGTAGGTATCGCCAAGCGGGCGGTCTCCTGCAATAAAACGCGCTTTGAGGAGGGCTTGCCGCTCCCAGTTCTCCGCCCAACTCTCGTAGTAGGCGCGAAACCCAGAGAGTGAGCGGCTTAGAGACCCAAAGCGTCCCTCCGGGCGGAGGCGCATATCTACGCGGAATACGTGTCCGTTCGCGCTCTCTTCACTGAGGGTTTTGATAAGCGATTCGGCGAAACGCGCTACCCAGATAACCGTCTCAACTCTACGCCCGTCGGCGGCTATCATCTCGTAAGGAAGGTCGTCGCCGTGTACAAAAACGAGGTCGATGTCGCTACTGTAGTTGAGTTCCCGCCCGCCGAGTTTACCCATGCCAATCACCGCTATCGGAGGCGTTTGAGAGAGGGGCGAGAGAGGGAACTGACTGCAAGTAATGTCATACGCGCACTGTACGCAGGCATCCGCGAGGTTTGAGAACTCCCGCGCCGTTGAGGGCATATCGCCTAAGCCTACCAGGTCGCGTATCCCAATGCGTAGCATCTCCCGCGCCTTCCAACGGCGTAGAGCGTCCTTTTTGAGGGGGAACTGCTGACACGCGCTAACAAGAGCGCTCAGCTCTGTATAGAAAGTCGCTTCGGACTTTGCGCCTCCGCGTCCGCCGGGGTTCGCGATGAGTTCAAAGCGCTCAGGGTGTCGGACTAGGAGGTCGGCGAAGTACTGACTGCTTCCCGTCACGAGGCAGAAGACCTGTAGGGCGACGGGGTGGCGGAGGAGCATCTGGAGGTAGGAGTAGCGTCCGCCGACGGAGGCGAACCAGCGCGAGAAACTGCTGAGGGCGCGGTCAGGGTCGGGAGCGCCTTGAAGAGCGGCGAGTAGCGAGGCGAGAAGGGGTTCAATATCGTCGTCGGACACGCCTTGCCCCGCGAGTTCATGCAGGAGGCGTAGCCCCTGTTCGGGGTTATCAAGACCGATGTGAGCGAGGCGGAGGACGTTTATGTCGCCCCAGAGGAGTGGTGTCATGATTTTGGGTTGGCTGGATAGGGAAGAGGCGGTTGATTGTGAGTAACCCCAGCCTCCACCGAGAAAAGAGTTGAGCGAAAGTCGTTCGGCTTTCAGCGCCTGACCCAATTAGGTTAAGTAGAAGGAGGCTACTCGATGATGAGTAGCCTCCTCTCTTATCGCCTATTGCAGAAGCTTTTAACTACTCGAACATAACGGGAAGACCCGTTTTGTCAGACTCGTAGATGGCTTCCAGTATCTGCGAAACCACGAGAGCCTGCTCCGGTAGCACGACGGGGTCGGTATCGTTGATTATCGCATCAATCCAGAGACGCGCTTCGCGCCCTTCGGGGGTCTCGGACTGCCCTCGTAGAACGCCGCGCCGCCTGCGCCGAGGTCAACTTTGGTCTCCCAAAGTCGGCTATACTCTTCGCCATTCAAGCGTAGACCGCCAAACATATCGGCTCCGCCTTCGGTTCCGCAGAGAGTGCTTTTGGCTTCGTCTACCTGTAGGCTGTTGAGCGCCCAGCTCGATTCGAGTACGAGGCTCGCGCCGTTCTTCATGATGATGAAGCCGAAGGCAGAGTCCTCTACGGTGAACTTTTTCGGGTCCCACGAACCCCAAGCGTTCGCCGCGTTCTCTCGCTGAGAGAGTTTGTGGTAGGTTTTCCCTACGACCATGTGCGGTTCGTAGTTGTCCATCAGCCAGAGGGTGAGGTCAAGAGCATGGGTTCCGATGTCTATGAGAGGACCTCCGCCCTGCTTCTCTTCGTCCAAAAATACGCCCCATGTCGGGACTGCGCGACGGCGAATCGCGTGGGCTTTCGCGTAGTAGATTTCGCCGAGTTTTCCTTCGCGGCAGGCGCGATAGAGGAACTGGCTATCGGAGCGGTGTCGACTCTGGTAGCCTACCGTCAGCTTTTTGCCTGTGCGCTTGGAGGCTTCGAGCATCCTCTTAGCGTCTTCCGCCCGTTTCGCCATAGGCTTTTCGGACATGACGTGCTTACCCGCTTCCAACGCGGCGATAGTTATCTTCGCATGGGAGTCGTTGGGGGTGCAGACATGAACGACATCAATGTCCTGAGCCACGAGTTTTTCGTAGTCTGTCGTAACGTAGGAACCCTTTACGCCGTATTCGGCGGCGGCTTGGGTAGCCTTGTCTTCGATGATGTCGCAGAAAGCGACTATCTCCGCCGCCTCCACTTTGGAAAGACTGGGCAGGTGCTTGCCGTTGGCGATACCGCCACAGCCCACAATACCGACACGTAGCTTATCAGCCATAGTTCAAAATACTCCTGAAATTGTTGGGGATGTATGTGTGCGCTTCTTTACTCATGAAGTAAACTCAAACACACGCGGCGTTATAATTGGGCAATCAACTCCAAAAACCCTTCTTGCTTTGCAGAATTCCTCATTTTTTTCGGAACTTACAGGGCTACCCGTTCCAGTACGGCTCTATCCACGCTTCGTCCACCTCAAGCCCGAATCCCGGCGCAGGGTTGGGTTCGATATAGCCGTCTTTCGGAAGCGACTGCCCCGGATAGCGCCAGCCCTGTTCAAGCGGTATACCCGGCTCCGATGCGACAAAGAATTCGCACCAAGGGACGCATGGAGTCGCAAAACTGAAGTGCTGCCCAAAGACGGTGTTGCCCCCCGCGTGGAGTATTACGCTTACGCCGCCCGCGTCGGCGATGTCGGCGATACGGCGGCAAGCCGTTGCGCCACCGCACCAGTTGATGTCGGGTTGCAGAATATCGGCGACGTGATGCGCCACCGCCCACTGGAAGGGAACGTGCGTGTACCAGTGTTCACCCGTCGCCAGAGTCTGCCAAGGGAGGCGTTCGCGCAGTTGGATATGCCCATCTACATCTTCCGGGATAAGACACTCCTCCATCCATTTAAGCCGATAGGGGCGCAGAGCCTCCGCCAAGCGAACGGTATACTCCACATCGAACGCCATCCAGCAGTCGAGCATCAGTTCGCAGTCGTCCCCGATAGTCTGCCGCGCCTGTCCCACAAAGTCGGCGTTTTTCTGAATGCCCTCTATGCCATCGGCGGGCCCATACGGGCAGGCGAGTTTGAAGGCGCGAAAGCCTAACTCCTTATACCAGTCTACATCGTTTCCGGTGGCGTAGCACTGGATACGCTCCTTCTGTAGCCCGCCCAATAGTTCGTAAGCGGGCTTCTGAAACAGTTTGCCTTTGGCATCCCAGAGGGCGAGGTCAATCGCGCTCACCGCGTAGGAGGCGAGTCCCGTTGAGCCGTAGGGCTTGGTCATCCGAGTCATCATATCGGCGATTTTCTCATGCGCCATAATGCTTTCGCCTACCAACAGTGGCGCG
>CAIJLM010000031.1 GCA_903821495.1 uncultured Chthonomonas sp.
ATGCCGAAACTGCAAGGCTTGCGGGTTTCGCAAAAGACATATTGACAACGGGATACCTTTCCAGTATAGCCCCTCTCCGCGTAGGGGAGGGGTGTCCGCAGGACGGGGTGGGGTCAGTGCGATAAGCCTCCCGCACTCCTCAAAGCCACCCCATCCCAATCTCCCCCTTCACCTCAAAGGAAAGCCCCCCGCCCCCTCTATCGCCGCGTCTATCGCGGTCATAAGCCGAATCGTCTCCGAAAGCGCCGCGCAGACCCGCTCGTAGTGCAGGAGGTCGTCGTAGGAGAGCGTTCTGCCCTTCCTGTCTTTTAGCCACTTCGCGCAGACCTGATACCCCCCGACATGGAACTCCCACACCTCCGGCGCGACCCCCTCGAAGTACTGCGTCTTGTTTATCCAGACTCGCCCCGCCGCCTCTGGATTCGGCTCCGTGTAGCGAATCGCCTCCACGACGTTCGAGCCGCCTTCGGGGTAGGAGGGTAGCGCCGCGCCCGTCGTCTCCATCAGGTGCAGACTAACCAGTTCGCTTCCCAATCCGCACAGGACGCGAAACAGCTCCGCGTCGCTGGTGAGAGGTAGGCGCGGGAAATCAATCTTCAAGAACTCGGAGTAGCGGCTACGGTAGGCGGGGCTGTGGAAGACCGCGTACATATACGCGAAAACATCCTCCGGCGCGAACGTCGTTATCAGGTCTCCCTTGCCGTCCGGCAGGCAGCGCAGGTTCAGGCGACTCGCGAACGCCTCAATAAACGCGGGGGCGAGGTTGGCGCGGCGACCATCGGGGGTATCGGCGGGCGCGTCCTCGTCAAAGAGGTTGCTCTTTGCGCCTGTGGGGTAGAGGTAGAGGGGGAAAGCGTAGGAGCCATCGTACACCGATGTAATTTTGTGTTGACCACATAACAGGCGGGAACATAGTATTGCGAAGGGTTCTTTACTTTGTCTCCCTGTGAAAAGACAAATGTTGGGAGACAACATATTGCCTACTACGTTGAAAAGTCGCCGTTCAACAACTGCATCATGATATATAATCCACCTAAAGTCAAAAGGACGATAGATACACCTCGCTACACTTTGAAGTACTGTATCAGGTGTGGGTTTCACACTGCTCCTACTTTCGGCTAATTTCCATGTACCCGAGTCTTTTATCTCATATTCTTGGGCAAACACATCATTGCCAATACTAAAGTCTACAAAGTCTAAGGCACGCTTTCTAATTACTATCTCGTCAAGGGCAATAGCAAAATTGTCCCTATGTGTCTGGACACCAATGCTCTTAACGGGAAGGGCTTCCGCTATACTGTACCCTCGCTCATATTCACTAAGCAAATCTGTATCCTGCGGTACAAATAAGTACAAAGGTGTGGACGGGCTTAGTCCCTCCCAATTTGTGGTCGTTACGTCCGTTTCCAGAAGATCTTTATACTTGTCTTCGCGAACGCCCCACAAATCCGCGTAGCGCACCTTCGTCTCTCGCTTTGCGCCAGAGCGCTTCACCATCAGGCAGATGGAGACTCCCTGCTGAATGTCGAAAACGTTCTCGTCCTTGCCGCCATCGGGAGCGCGTTCTTTCTTTTTACTATTGCCGTGCAGGTTCAGGAGGGAGATGTCGTCGAAAGTCTCCATCAGGCTCCGCCGCATCCCCCTGAAAGTCGGGTTGTCGAGGTAGCCGTGATTCGTGATGAACGCCAGAACGCCGTACCCCGTCTTCTCGATACGCCACTGCGCGAACCGCATAAACTTCACATAGTCGTCGTTCAGCCATTTTGGTTGCCTCTCTCCCAGAGGCTTGCCGTCTACCTCGAAGTAGTTGCCTGTCTTCTCGTTCGAGCGCGTATCCTTGCCGTGCAGGAGGTCTTTTATCCAGTCGCTATTGTTCGCGCTATGCCCGCTATAGGGCGGATTCCCGATAACCACCATCACAGGGTTATCCGATTTCGCTTCCGAAGAGGCTTTCGCCTCCTCCGAGATGTAGTTCGCGAACAGGTTCTCCGCGATAACGCCGTCCGCCTCCTCCAGCGTGTTCGTCAGGTATATCCGGAGTCGCTCATCGCTCTCGAACGTGTAGCCCGTTTCGCGAAGCAGTAGCCCCAATTTCATGTGGGCGACGGTGTAGGGAGCCATCAGCAGTTCAAAGCCAATTACGCGGGGCAGGAGATGGTCGCGGACGTAGCCGTTCCACATTCCCCGATTGTTCGCGAACGACTCATGTATTTTGCTGATAACGCCGTAGAGGAAGGTGGCGGTTCCGGTGGAGGGGTCGAGAATTTGAACGCGATGCACCTCTTGCGCGGCTTTGCCCTTGCCTACGGTGACTTTGCTAGAGTCCGCGAGACCTTGCGGCAGGTTGAAGTCGCGTTTCAGTATCTCGTCCACGCTCCGCACAAGGTAGGAGACGACGGGTTCGGGGGTGTAGTAGACTCCCCGCGCTTGGCGCATTTTCGAGTCGTAGGCGGCGAGAAACGTTTCGTAGAAGTGAACAACCGGGTCTTCCTGCTTCGTTTTCTTGCCGAAATCGGCGAGAATGGCGGCGATGTCGGCGCGAGCGAGGAGGTCTGTCAGGTCGTCCACCGCCCAAACC
>CAIJLM010000032.1 GCA_903821495.1 uncultured Chthonomonas sp.
CTTCCCAATCTCAAACTGCCATCCGTGCATTCACCCCTTCTCCCAGAATTGGGAGAAGGGGCAGGGGTTGAGGGCTAGGAGAGGCGGGGTGAGGTTATGTAGATTCCCGCAACCCTGAACTCTTACAGGGTCACGGGCTGAAAGCCCGTGACCAAAAGGCGCTCTATATACCCCCATGAGCCTTGTGAGGGGGCGGGAGTTAGGTTCCCCTAAAGGCAGGCTGAAAATACGCATAAATCGCAGGCAGGCGCTTAATGGGGATATTTGCGCGACGAAATAGGATAGAATAAGAGCGGCTTTAGCCCGAAAAGAAAGAAGACAAAGATGTTGAAATGCGGAGGCGCGATATTTTTGGCGGTGGCGAGTCTGATATTGCGGGTGAACGGCGCGGACGCGCAGAAAGCGCCTCGCATAGAAGCCGTGACTATCTCGGTTACGACGGGAAAGCCTGTCAACACCTTCAAGCCTTCGCAGGCTTTAGGCGCGGGTGTAGATGGCTACGAGAAGGGCGATATTCCTAAAATCTATACACAGGCGAATATCAAGGCGATGCTTACAGCGGGCTTCAAGCCGCTCTCATACCGCCTACGAACGGAGTTGGGCGTGCAGGCGTGGCACTGGAACCCGCAAGGAGTTTGGAGCGACCCCGCCCGGAAACAGGGCTACTGGACATCCAGCGACGTGTCGGAATCTCCGCTACTCATTAGCTACGGCTACAACCTTCCGCGCCGAGGCTCCACGGTTGACCAAGCGGGGAATGCGGGCTATTCGCGCCTTGACGACGGCGACACGGCGACCTTCTGGAAGAGTAATCCCTACCTCGATAGCCATTTTACAGGGGAAGACAACGCCAAACACGCTCAGTGGATTATTGTGGATTTTGGAGAGCGGCGCATGGTGAACGCCATGCGCGTTTTGTGGGGAGCGCCCTACGCAACTCGCTATAAAGTAGAGCGGTGGGAGGGCGAAGACCCCGAACTAATGAACGACGCTACTCCCGGCGACTGGGTTCCGTTTCCGAAAGGCTTAGTAGACGATGGGCGCGGCGGAGATGCGCTTCTGCGCCTTCAAGAGAGAGCCATCGCCGCCCGCTATGTGCGAATTACGCTGTTAGAGGCTTCCGGCACGGCTCCAGAGGGCGCGACGGATGTACGCGACCGCCTAGGGTTTGCAGTTCGCGAACTCTCTATTGGACTGATGGAAGGCGCAGGGCGCTTCCACGATGCCATACAACACGGAAAAAGCGCCCAAAAGCAGACCGTTATCTACACCTCCTCCACCGATCCTTGGCACAGAGCGAGCGATAAAAACCCGAATACCGAGCAGCCGGGCTTCGACCTGATATTCAAGTCGGGGCTTACAAACGGCTTGCCGCTACTCACCCCCGTCGCCCTGCTCTACGACACCCCGGACAACGCAGCGGCGGAGATTCGCTTTCTGAAATCGCGGGGCTACCCCGTGCGTCAGATAGAGATGGGCGAGGAGCCTGACGGGCAGTGCGTCACTCCTGAAGACTACGGGGCGCTCTATCGGCAGTGGGCGGACGCTATTCACAAAGTTAATCCCGCGCTTCTTCTGGGAGGACCGGGTTTCCAAACCGAGATAGAGGGCTGGAAGACTTGGCGAGACGCGAAGGGGAACGCCTCTTGGATGAATCGCTTTTTGAACTACCTTCGCTCACAGAAACGGCTTGCAGATTTCAACTTTTTCTCGTTTGAGTGGTATCCCTTCGATGACGTTTGCGCCCCCGCCGCCCCGCAACTGCTACAAGCCCCCCAACTCTTAGGGGATGTTATGCGGAGACTGATTCGGGATGGCGTTCCGCAAAACATCCCTTGGATTATCACCGAATACGGCTACTCGTCCTTTGCGGGACGGGCGGAGGTCGAACTTCCGGGAGCGTTGCTCAATGCGGAGATAGTGGCGCAGTTCCTAACGCTTGGGGGGAGCGCCGCGTACCTCTACGGCTACGAACCGAACACGCTGATTAAGGAGATGAGAGAGTGCGACGCTTGGGGGAACCTTGCGCTCTTTCTTTCGGACGACAGTAGGGCGATTCGCGAACCTCTTCCAACCTACTACGGAGCGCAACTGCTTACTCAACAGTGGGCGCAACCCGGAGACGGCGTTCACGAGATATACCCCGCAACTGCGGAACCACGAGACGGAGCGGGGCGAAGCCTCGTTACCGCCTACACGGTGCATCGCCCGGACGGTCAATGGGCGACACTACTTATTAATAAAGACCTGCAAAAGAGCCACTCTGTTCGCGTGCGTTTTCGCAATGACAAGACGGGCGGAGTGTCTGCGTTTCAAGGTCGGGTAAGCGTGTATCAGTACTCGCCGCGTCAGTATATGTGGCAAGCGAACGGAAAAAAGGGACATCCCATTCGCAATCAACCCCCGCAACTGACCATCCAACATGGCGATTTCAAGACCGATTACACCCTGCCTCCCTACTCCTTGACAGTCTTACGAGGGCTTGTGCGATAGAGGCTATTTAGCGCTACTTTTCGCGCTTTTTCGCGTGTTTCGCGGTTCAACGCTCCTCAAGAGAGGTTGAATTGGTTATAATTTGCCCGTGTAGCGCTGGAGAGGGCAGGAGGTTGCCTCCCTTGAAACGAATAGGGTTGCGGGGGAAATCTGCTCATTAGGCTACGCCCATAGAGGCGAAGTGGAGGACGACGACATTGCCAGAGGTTGAAATGAGAAATTGGAAGAACGGGCTTTTGAAGGAGGTTCTGCTCACTATCCCGATGGAGGGAACGTGGGACGAGGTTCAGAATCGGGTTGAGGCGAAACTTCAAGAGACGAAAAACAGTCAGGCGGGGCGATTAGCCCAAATCACTCTCAACTTGGGAGATAGGTTGGTGCAAGGAGAGCAGCTAGAGGCTTTTGTTCAGCGGCTCAAAGGAGGGCATGGACTTCTGACGGTGGCGATAGTCGCTACCGACGCGGCGACGCAAGAGGCGGCGCGCCGCCTTGCATTCAACGCCTATCTCATGCCGCCGGGCGGCGATGTAATCTCTTCTGCGGAGGAGGCGGTTAGCGGAAACAATGCGCTCTACATCCCCAATACAGTGCGCTCAGGACAGCGTATTGTGCATCAGGGCTCCCTTGTGATTGGGGGGGATGTGAACTCTGGCTCGGAGGTTGTCGCGACGGGCGACATCATGGTATTCGGAACCCTGCGCGGCATTCCGCACGCGGGAAGCGAAGGCGATATCGGAGCGCGCATTGTAGCGGGTAATATGCGCCCCCAGCAGATTCGCATCGCCGACAAAATCGCTCGCGCCCCCGAAGACTCCTCGAACAGCAAAGCGCGGTTCACGGAGGTCGCCCGTATTGAAAATGGCGAGATTGTCGTCGTTCCGTTTTAAGGGCGTAATGCAGGGTATAATAGAGCCTTAATGATTACCATTACTACGAACACAGCGCGGAGAGAGGACACGCATCTCAATGTCTGAGAATAACACGAGGGTTATTGTCATCACATCGGGGAAAGGGGGAGTCGGCAAGACCACCACCACCGCTAATATCGGCGTCGCCTTGGCGAATATGGGGGAGAAGGTCGCTCTGATTGACGCAGACATCGGCTTGAGAAATCTCGACCTCGCTTTGGGGTTAGAGAACCGTATCGTCTACGACATCGTGGATGTAGTGGAAGGTCGCGCCAAGTTGCGCCAAGCCATGATAAAACACAAGCAGAGCCAGAATCTCGCCCTGCTTCCCGCCGCCCAAACCCGTGACAAAAGCGCCGTAAACCCCGCCCAGATGCGCCAGCTTATTGAAGAGATACGCGCCGAGGGATACACCTACATCATCATCGACTGCCCCGCAGGAATTGAGCAGGGCTTCCGAAACGCAACTGCGGGCGCGACAGAAGCCATCGTCGTGACCAACCCGGAGATGTCTTCCGTGCGCGACGCTGACCGCATTATTGGGCTATTGGAGGCGCAAGACCTCCGCAACCCCTACCTCATCGTGAACCGCCTTCGCCCTAAGATGGTGAAGAGCCAAGATATGCTGGCGGTGGAGGATGTGCAGGAGGTGCTGGGTAGCAACGTGAAACTGTTGGGTATTATCCCGGAAGACGAGGTTATCATCACCTCCACGAATAAGGGCGAACCCGCCTCCGCCACTGAGGGAAGCCTTGCGGGGCAGGCGTATCGTAATATAGCCCGTCGCTTGCGAGGCGAAGAGGTTCCGTTTTTGGATTTGGAAGAGAGAAGCGGCTTCTTTACGCGCTTAAAAGGGTTGTTTGGAAACAAGAAGTAGATAAAACTGCTCAGGGGAGATTGCGCCGTTATGCCTAGCCTACTAGACCGTCTTTTTGGGAGGGTTGAAAAACCCGCGCACACCGCGAAAAGCCGCCTTAAACTGGTGCTTATGCACGATAGGGCGGATATTCCTGCGCCTATGATGGAGGAGATGCGTAAGGAGATTATCGCTGTCCTCTCCAAGTACGTCGTCATTGACTTGGAGCATCTGGATGTAGGTATTGAACGCGCTGAGGGGGGGGTTGCGCTTGTCGCGAGTATCCCCATTGTGCGCGTGAACGCGGAGCATTAGACTTCGCCTTTAACGTAAAGACGCGCCTCGCTTGCCGTAATAGCGAGCGGGGCGCGTCTGTTTTTTCGCCTCTCTACAATGCCATAGCGAGTATCTCCGCTAGCTCCTCCTCCTCTAGGCGCACGGGGTTTCCTTTCATGGAACTTGCCCCCTTCGCCTTCAGAACGATTTCGGGGAAATGGGCGGACGCTATCCCGTAGGCGGAGAGGCGAGGGATGTTGAACTCGGCTACGAGAGACTTCACCCACTCTATCCCGTCCTCGACTTCGGCTTGCGGTTCGCCCGTCAGCCATCGCGCCACTTGACGATATCGTGCGGATTTTCTATAGGGAAGGTCGCCTCTCCCTAAGGCGCGGGCATTGAACTCCATCGCCAAGGGTAGCAATCGCCCGCAGACGGCTCCGTGCGGCGCGGGAAACATCCCCCCGATAGGCGAGGCGAGACCATGCACCGCTCCCAAAGCGCTATTCGCCAGCGCAAGCCCTCCGTACAGGCTCGCTAGAGCCATGTTCTCTCTCGCCTCTATGTCGTCGCCATGCAGGTAGGCTTTTCGGAGGGATTTAGCGACGAGTTGTATTCCCTCGCCACAGAAAACGTCTGTCATGGGGTTGGCGCGATTGGAGACATAGGGTTCGATGAGTTGCGTCAGCGCGTCCAACCCTGTGCTGGCAGTCAGAGGGGGCGGGAGCGATAGCGCAAGTTCCGGGTCTATAATCGCCATTTTGGGTAT
Organism: uncultured Chthonomonas sp.; assembly: GCA_903821495.1. Classification (GTDB taxonomy): domain Bacteria; phylum Armatimonadota; class Chthonomonadetes; order Chthonomonadales; family Chthonomonadaceae; genus CAIJLM01. Next base: position 5,303 of record CAIJLM010000032.1, read on the forward strand.
CATGGTATCGCTACGCAGGCTCACTTTCATTCGCTGTTCAGGTAGCGATAGAACCGCGTTTCGCGTGACCTCCGCCCCTGTGCCCGCGGTGGTGGGGATAGCGATGTAGGGCGCGGAAGGGAGTGAAAGAGATTTAGGCGGTAGTAGAGTGGATGTTTCACTGCGGCTATATTTTAGGTAGTCGAGAACTCTCCCGCCGTTCGTGAGAAGCGCCGCAATCGCTTTGCCCGTATCAATAACGCTTCCGCCCCCGCACCCGACTATTAAATCGCAAGCCTCCGCCTTCGCGAGGCGCACACCCTTCTCCACTACCTCGATAGTCGGCTCTTTCGTAACGAAGTATTGATTAACAGAAAGCCCTGAGAGTGCAATACCATCCAGAACCTTTTGGGCGTGTTTCGGATTTCCCCCCATGACTAGCAAGACTCGACTTCCCCAAATTGGCGCCTCCTTAAACACGTTAAAGCTACTACCTACGCCAAAAACTATCTGACTCGCCGTTGAGAACTCAAAAGACATAGCCTAGCCCCAGCCGTTTTCGTCGGGGAAGACGTTGGCGTATTTCAGGCTTGTGCGCGGCTCCGCCATCATCTCCTCCACTGTGTCGCGCCATGTTTGGTAGTGCGCGGTCTCCTTGTGCTTGGCGGGCGCGTCCGCGTCTTTGTAGACCTCTATGAGCAGGAAATGCGCGGGCGAATCGTTCTGTTGTATTACGTCGAAACGAGCGATACCCGCCTCTTTTACGCTCTCGCTTGCGTTGGCTATCGTCGCTGTTTTGAACGCTTCTATAGACTCAGGCTTTACGTGAACCGAAACCATGACAATCAGCATAGGGCGACCTCCTTATGTTTTCTAAGCGTAATCCATCTCGTGTTCGCGCCTACATCATAGATACCATGAGGAGCGTCTTTACCATTTTACTCAGTCGGCGGAGGTATCGCCATAGGCAAACTCGTGGAGAGCAGGGCGCGATTTCCCGCCCAGTAGGTCTCCATGCTGATAGGCAGACTACCGTAGTTCAGATACCAGAGGACGCTCGTATCGAAGTCCGCCTCTATCTGCACCTCCACCGCTTGAACCAACTCTTCGCCGGGAGCCAACTCCCACTGAAAGACCTTCTTCTGATTCGTGCGCGGACTGCTGACGCGAACGCCGGGGGGCAGTATCATCTCGAAGATACCCGCCTCTGCCCTCTTGCCATGATTTCGCGCCCGAATCGTCAGTTCGACGTAGTGTTCCGGCTCGATGTCGTGTAGGGGTTCCGAGTCGAAAGTCACCTCTAAGCCCCGCTCCTCCTCCGCAGAGCGCCAATCAAAGGCGCGAAGCGCGGGAGCCACGCCGTCGCTCTCCGACTTTGTGGCGCCGCCCGTCAATTCAAGGCGCAGGTAACTCTCCTTCACATAAGCCGACCACTCCATCAGGCAACGATTGGATGCGCCTGGAAGGGGCGTACACCGATACTGGTTGAGCGGGTAGGCATGGCGAAACGAGGCGAGGAGCGGATAGTCTACAAAGCGAACCATACGAAGCATTTTGCCCTGCGTGGCGGGGAAGAAGTCCATTCCGCGATAGAGGTGATGCGCGGCGCTATTGTCTAGCTCTGTTTGGAGGAAGACCGCCACAAAGTTACGCTTTGCCGCTTCGACGAGGCACTTCTGTGTGAGGGTTCGCCCTAACCCGCTACGGCGAAACTCAGGGCGCACGGAGAGGTCGCTAATCTCGGCGAAGGGCGGGCAGAACGCCTCTAGCCCGACTCGCGCCGCAATCATGCCGTCTACCTCCGCCACGAACTCGCGAAAAAAGTGACGTGAAGCCCACTCCTCCGCAGAGAACCCCGCCCATAACCTATGTTGCGCGGGCGGCTCCGTCCAGCCCACCGACCAGCGCACTAGCCGCGTTCGCGGACGGTCTTCCTCTTCGCTATCGCGCACTACGAAATCAGAGTCTGCCATCTAATTGCCTCCCAGAGCGTATACGTACCCATCTCCCGCGCCCACTATCAGGGTTCCATCGGCGATAATGGGCGAACCGATTATCGGAGAGCCTACTACGTAAGAGTTTACCTCTTTGCCCGAAATCAAATCTATCAGGTAGAGCCTACCATCTTCCGAGCCGATAATCGCCTTGCCGTCGCAAATCACGGGCGAACTGTCCACCTTACCGCGTGTCCGAACTCTCCACAAACCGCGCCCGTCCGTCCGCGAAATACAGTGTATCTGCTTATCGCGTCCCCCTATCACAATGCGGTCTGGGGCGACGGCGGGGGTGGAGAAGTAGGGGAACTGCCGCTCGCGGTAATGCCAGACTATCGCCGCCGTATCGGTATTGACGCAGAGAACCTCGTTGCCGTAGTAGCCGAAGTAGGCGAGAGCGCCGTCTAGAGTTACAGAACCGGGCACGTAACTCTCCAGCGCCACCGCGCCTATCTTCTTGCCGTCGGTTAGGCGCACGATATGAAGCACGCCATCGCACCCGCCGAGTATGACCTTGCCGTTCCCCACAGCCGGAGTCCCATTGATGTAGTTGTCGGTGGTGTAGTTCCAGATTTTCTTGCCTGTCGCGGCGTTTAGGCAGTAGACGTTGCTGTCGTAACTCCCGAACACCACGCGAAAACCCGTTCCGCTAGGGTCTGGAACGATGTTCGCGCCGCCCATTACCTTATCGTCGGTCTGGAACTTCCAGCGCAACTTGCCAGTGTTCGCGTCGAGGGCGTAGAGGTTTCCGTCCTCCGAGCCGAAGTAGAGTAGCCCCTGATGCAGGGCGGGACGCGCCTCTACGACTCCCTTCGTCTTGTACTCCCACAACTTTTTGCCGCTCTTGAAGTCGAGCGCGTAGAGGCGGTAGTCGTTGGAGCCGATGTAGACGCGACTGTTCGCGATGAGGGCGGAGGAGTTGACCGCGCCCTTCGTCTTGAACTTCCAGAGGAGTTTCGGGCGGTTCGAGAACCTGCCGGGCGCGACGCGCTGGGCGCTCTGCGGGGTCTGCGCGGACAGGCGAGGCGTGGCTAGTAGGCAGAGTAGGACTAGAAGAAGGCGGTATGTTTTGAGTTTGTTTATCATTGGTATAGTTTGGCGGCGGTGGCGAAAGCCTCCGCTTACTCATTTAGGGTGAGGGCTACTCGAAAATCACCAGTAGGTCGTTCCCGTCAATGCGGTCTCCGTTCTTAACGAGGACTTCCTTCACCTTCGCCTTTATCGGGCAGGTCACGAAGAGTTGCACCTTCATCGCTTCGAGGGCTATCAGGATGTCGTCCTTCTCCACTGCGTCGCCCGCTTTGACGCGCACTTCGACAACAGCGCCCGGCATAGGCGCACCGATGTGATGTAGGTTGTCTGGGTCGGCTTTCGGGTGACGAATCACGGAGGCGATTGCGGAGCCGTCTTCCACCTTCACCTGGCGCGGTTGACCGTTCAGTTCGTAGAGCAGAGTGACCATCCCCTGATAGTCGGTCTCCGTGCGCGCGATAAACTTGATGAAGAGCGTTTTGCCCGCCTCAATCTGGACGGTTATCTCCTCTCCTGGCTCCATGCCGTAGAAGAAGGTCGGGGTCGGCACGACGCTCACGTCCGAATACTCCTTGCGATGCGCCACGAAGGTTGTGTAGACTTTCGGATACATCAGATAGGAGAGAACATCCGTCTCCGACGCTTTGCGCCCTATTTTGCTCTCCAACTCCTTGCGCGTCCGCTCGAAGTCTACGGGCGGCAGAATGGCTCCCAGTCTCCCTTCAACGGGCTTTCGCCCTCTCAAAACCGCCTCCGCCAACTCTTTCGGGAAGCCGCCCTCCGGGTAGCCTATGTCCCCCGCGAACAGTCCTATCACCGATTCAGGGAACTGGAGGTCTTTCGCTCTCTCCATCAGGGTCTCCGGCGTAAGATTGTGGGTCAGCATAAAGAGCGCCATATCCCCTACCACCTTGCTACTCGGAGTCACCTTCACAATATCGCCAAGCAGGGCGTTCACCGTCGCGTACATCCGTTTCAGCTCCGGTAGGCGGTCTCCCACGCCCATCGCTTCGGCTTGCGGGCGCAGGTTGCTGTACTGCCCGCCGGGTATCTCGTGCAGGTAGACATCTCCCGAACTAGATTTCAAATCGCTCTCGAAAGGCGCGTAGTGTTCACGCACAATCTGCCAGTAGTCGGCATGGCGAAGGAGGGCGGGGAAGTTCAGCTGCGTATCGCGCTCCTGATTTTGAAGCGCGGCGACCACCGCCTCCATGCTCGGCTGACTGGTCAAGCCCGACAGCGAACTGATAGCGGTGTCTACGACATCCACCCCCGCCTCCGCCGCAAAGAGAAGCGAAGCCACCTGCCCGCCCGCGGTGTCGTGGGTATGGAAATGGATGGGAAGCCCCGTCTCTTGATGAAGCGCCTCCACTAGTCTACGGGCGGCGTAGGGGCGACAAAGCCCCGCCATGTCCTTTATGGCGAGCATGGTAGCGCCCGCTTTTTCCAGTTGTTTCGCGAGGCGAACATAGTAGTCGAGGTTATAGCGAGGGCGCGACGTGTCGAAAATATCGCTGGTGTAGCAGAGCGCGGCTTCCGCAATCGCTCCCGCCTCACGAGTCGCCTCTATTGCAGGAATCATCGCATCTAGGCAGTTCAGCGAGTCGAAAATACGAAAAACATCTATACCGCGCTCCGCCGCCACCCGCGTAAACTCCTTCACCACGTTGTCGGCGTAGTTGGTATAACCTACCGCGTTAGAGCCGCGCAGAAGCATCTGAAAGAGTACATTGGGGATACGCGTCCGCAGTTGCGCCAGCCGCTCCCAGGGGTCTTCGTAGAGGAAACGCATCGTCACATCAAAGGTAGCGCCGCCCCACATCTCCACCGAAAAGAGGTTCGGGAAGTCGCGAGCGATAGCGTCCGCCGCCGCCAGCATATCGTAAGAGCGCACTCGCGTCGCAAGTAGGGACTGGTGCGCGTCGCGCAGAGTCGTATCCGTAATTAGGAGACGTTTCTGCTGCCGCGTCCACTGGGCGAACTTCTCCGCGCCCAACTCCTTTAGCAGGTCGCGAGTCCCTTTTTGCGGAGGAGTATCCGGATTATAGGGGGGTAGAGGCGCGATTCGGAGGGTCTTAGGCTTGCTTTTCGGGGGTACGGTGGGGTTCCCGTTGACGATAATATCCCCCACGAACTGTAGCATCTTGGTGGCTCTATCGGCGCGTTGCGAGAAGCGGAAGAGCGCAGGATTCTCCTCTATAAAAGTCGTCGTCACCTTGCCGCTACGGAAAACAGGATGCTTTATCACGTTATCGAGGAAGGGGATGTTCGACTTTACGCCGCGAATACGAAACTCCGAGAGGGCGCGGTGCAGTTTATTGCAAGCGTCATCGAAAGTCAGGCTCCACGCAGTCACCTTTACAATGAGCGAGTCGTAGAATGGCGTGATGACCGCGCCGGAGAAGGCGGTTCCTGCGTCAAGCCTAATTCCGAAACCAGCGGCGGAACGGTAGTGCGTAATGCGCCCGTAGTCGGGGGTGAAGTTGTTTTCGGGGTCTTCGGTGGTGATACGGCACTGTATAGCGTAACCCCGCGAGGTTATCGCCTCCTGATTCGGTATGCCGATGGTCTCATCCGAAAGAGGTCTCCCCTCCGCAATACGTATCTGCGACTTAACAATGTCTATCCCCGTTATCATCTCCGTAACGGTATGCTCTACCTGAATACGGGGGTTCATCTCAATAAAGTAGTAGTCGCCCGCGCCATCCACCAGAAACTCGACGGTTCCAGCGTTCGTGTAGCCTACCGCTTTCGCAAGGCGTACTGCGTCGGTCAGAATGTTTTCGCGCACGGCGCTATCCAGTCCGAGGCTCGGCGCGATTTCGATAACCTTCTGGTGGCGGCGTTGCACAGAGCAGTCACGCTCGAACAGGTGAACGGTATCGCCCTGCGTGTCCGCGAGTATCTGCACTTCGATATGCTTAGGATTCGCAAGGTACTTTTCGAGGAAGACATCGCCCTTGCCGAACGCGGCGGCGGCTTCTCGCGTGGCTACTTGAAATAGCTCCGCAAGTTGCGTTTCATCGTGGGCTACACGCATTCCGCGCCCGCCCCCGCCGAACGAGGCTTTTATAATGACAGGGAAGCCCGCCGTCTTCGCCCACTCTACCGCCTCTTCTGGGGTAGCCACAGGCTCTTTCGTGCCGGGAACGATGGGTATGCCGAGTTCCATCGCTCTGTTACGAGCGGCGGTCTTATCGCCCATCGACTCTAGCGCCTCTACAGAGGGCCCAATAAAGACGATACCCGCCTCCGCGCAAGCGCGTGCGAAGTCGGGGTTCTCCGAAAGAAAGCCGTAGCCGGGGTGGATTGCGTCCGCCTTCTGCCGCTTCGCAATCTGAATTATCGTCTCTATATCAAGATAGGCTTTAAGGGGGTCTCTCTTCTCAGGGAGGGCGTAGGTTTCGTCCGCCTTATAGCGGTGGAGAGCGCCCTTATCCTCTTTGGAGTAGATTCCGATAGTGCGAATCCCCAGTTCGGTACAGGCGCGAAAAACGCGAATCGCGATTTCACTGCGGTTTGCGATGAGTATGCGTTGAAACGAGCGGTAAGGCATCCAGTTCTCTTCCTCTTTGAAACAGTTATGCCCTTAATAGTACCTCACCGTAAGCGGTATTTCCGAACTCTACTTGGCGGGTAAGAGTTTAGGGGTGCGGGAATGAACCGCGAAATGGGGATGCGAAATGCGGTTCTA
>CAIJLM010000033.1 GCA_903821495.1 uncultured Chthonomonas sp.
ATCCCCCCCATGCTAATATCTACAGAACATCCCTCTCTCCATACAGAGGTCGGCTTTCCCTCTTGCAGAGTGCGAAAGTGCACTTTTGCCTTACAGGGGTGTCTTTTGTCTTTACGCAGAACTGTCTGCTTTACAGGTTCGCAAATTTTCAGCGTGGCGCGCCTACCGTCGCTCTGCACGAGTTGCGCGTTGAGTTGACGCAGAATGCCCTTCACCATGAAGAGTATATCTACTTTGCTACAGCATTGGTTAGGGATAGGCGTATGACTGGGCAAAAACTCAACCACCACTCGCTCCTTGCTCATCTCCGCGATATAGCCGGACACATTTACGCCGCTCTCAACAAACTTAAAGTCCGCGATAAAATTAGACGACATCTGCTACCTCTTGTTCTTTTTCATACCTGTCCGCTTGAGATTCTAGCAAGCGACTCTGAACGCGCACCCTATCCACATCTGACAAACGAGTAAACAGAATGCCAAGCGTGATTCGGGTATCCGGTAACTGAGCGAAATGCCGGACTCTACCGCGAATCTTGACGGGGGGTTCAGAAGGAGCGGTATTTCGCGCATAGTTCAGGCGGTTCAACTCGCTACGAGGGTCATCTTTTACCTCTTCGCTCAGATAGAGGAGCGCCTCCAACTCTTGAGGTATCTCTTGCATAGCGGGAATGATAATTTTCGCGCCCGTAATGCTCATATCTTGCGTTAGCCCTGAGTACCAAGCGCCATACGAGCCGTCGTTTCGGAGCGCCCTCCATGAGACGTGCAGAACCATATCAACCCGCTCCGCTCTTCGCAATTGAGGACCGCGCAGAACATTCCCGATAGCCAGCAGAAGCACGTTCTCTTGAAAGGCGAGAAAGACAACTTGAAACCGATGAAATATCCCGCGCACCGTAAATACAACCTCCCCAACCTCGCCTCGAACCACTTTCGATAGAGGAGACTGCCTATCTGTGATACGCAAGCCGATAACTTGGGTATCCATTTTTATAATAATGCCCTCCTCCTTCATATTGATATGGGAAAAGCGTATTTCGGCTAACGGCGGGTTATTTGTGGTCGGTTCGACAGACACAGTAATGCTCCTTCATGGAAGCCAGATAGAGCGCTAAACATAAGCGATTAGCGAGGTAGAGCCACTGAGAGCGGATGCCTCTTATTTCGCTCTATCTTTAATGCAAGCGGCGCTCTGAGAGAAAGCGTTTGAGACGCAACGTATCTAAGTCGGATACCCTCGTGAAGGAGAGTCCTAACGAGGCTCCGCCATCAGCCAGGTAAGAGTAGTGGCGCACAGCCCCCCTAATTTTGACGGGCGGCTCGGCGGGCGCAAGCGTTTGAGAGTAGGCGAGTCGATTCTGCGGGATATGCCCCTCTGCCGCTCCCTGTTTTTCCGCCGCATTTTCGCTCAAATAGAGCAAGGCTTCAATACTACTCGGCACGCTTTGAACAGAGGGTATAAGTAGTCTAACCCCAGCGAAACTCAAATCTTGCGTCGCGCCCTGACACCACGCCCCGCAAGAGCCGTCGCTCCTCAACGCCCTCCATGCGCTTCGCAAACAGACCTCCACGCGCTCAACCTGCCTATGTTCCGCATGGCGTAGCGCATTCGCGATACTCAACAGAAGCGTATTTTCAGAGTAGCCCACAAGACCAAATTGAAAGCGGTGAAAAGCGCCCTGCACCGTTACCGTCAACTCGCCCGCCTCGCCTACCGGAACGTCCTTCCAGTAAGGGACATCCTCAGACATCCGTAAACCAATCACCTCTGTATTCATCTGCACAATAACGCCTACGTCTTTTAAGCCCATTCGCGGGAAGCGAATTTTGGCATAAGACGGGCTATTTCTGTTAGGCTCAGTCAGCACAGTTCTTACTCCTTCATGGAAGCGAGATACCTGACACAGGCGGAACTACTCATCTAGGAGTATTCTCTCTTAACATTATGTGCAGTTCAGAAGATTTATAGACCGCATAAATACGGGTTCTAGCGATAATACGGGGCGTTAGGGGGGCTTGACAGAACAACGTGGCTCCGCTATTTCGGGCTTTTTTCGACAAGAGCGGTGTTACGTAGAAGGAAGGCTCCCCTTTTCAGATAATTTCAGGGTATAATCCTTGTCTAGTTTGTATATTGTACGGAAGTTTTAGGAGGATAAGTGTGACCACGTCAACGCTCACTATGGAACCGATGACCGACAAGCGCCTCGCCTCTCTCTATGCAGAGACGCTTCTCTATAAATGTTTGATTCAGGCAGACGAACCTTTGAAGGCTTCGGAGATAACCAGAACGATAGGACGCGCCGATTTTGATATGCGGCTGGCGCGTGTAACACTGGTGACTTCACCCCACTTCACCTCCCTAGACCGCAAGTGGACGCTGTGGAACCGCTATCTGGACACCACAAACACGTTCGACTTCAACCTGAAAAAGACGCTGAATACCTACGGGCAACCCGTTCTCATCACTCACCTCGCTAGCGAACTAGAAGCCGTCTATCATCGCCCCGCCGAGACCTTTGAGGACGCGCTCCCGCGCTATACCGAAGGAGAAAACGGCTACTTCGCGCCTGTGCCGGGCTACCTTGCGCCGAGCGCTTGGCTCCTGAATCTGGACGCGCCCTACTCTTATACGGGCGAGGTAGAGGTTCTCTATGAGAACTTTATTGAAGACGATGAGGTCTACCCCTACTACGAGAGCGCCGATAAAGCGGGGCTTTCTACCGATAATCCCGATTCTATTGTCGCCTTCTTGAACGCGATAGGCAAGCCTATCTGCGCCAAAGCCCTACAGTTCCTTGCATGGCGGCGCAACCCCGATGAGTTTTCGCCCGCAGCCTTCTACAAAGCCCTCTTCAAACAGAGCGGCGCGGTTGCGCTACTCGGCGGAACATGGATAAGCCCTGAGTTCGCCGATAAACTAGCCTCCTACTTCCCCGAACTCAGCGAACAAGAGGTCAACGATGCAGAGATAGAGGCGCAAGAAGCCGCTCAACCTCTCGTTATTGGCGAAGCGGAACTTACTCAACTCATCGACCGCGTTCAGGAGAGTAAAGAGACGCTCTACGCAAGCGGGCTACTCGAAGATGTGTTTGAGATTACGCCAGACTACAGCACCTACAACGAAGACCTACAAACTCTCATCAACGCTCTCGCGCAAGACGAGCGCGTGGTGTGGCTTGGCGCGGAGCGCTTCCGCCCACAGGGAACCCTGCCCGCCTATATCTTCAGCGTGCCGGGGATTCTGGAGATTCCAGAGGTCAGTCACCTCGACCTAGAGGGCAACGAAGTAGACATCCTACTGGATGCGGAAGGTTACGATGGCGGACTAGAGCGCGATATTCTTCTCCCGTTGGCGCAAGACGTGCTGGACGAGGAAGAGGTTGGAGAAACAGACAGCAACCCGCCGTCCAACGCCCGCACCGTCGTCAAGTACCACCACAAACAGATAGGAACGCTCCCCCTCTGCCAGTTCCCTTCGGGCTACTTCCCCGCCACTCCCGCCATTCTGGAAGCGGAGTTCATTCTGCAAGGCGGACAGAAGTTCCCCGTATGGATTAACAACGAGACGCGCCTTATCTATGGGCTGTACGACTGGTTCCAAGCCATACCCATCGATTCAGGAGCCGTCTTCACCATAGAGCGGCAAGCCTCCGATAGGTACGCTGTGAGCTACAACGACGAGAGCGAACCGAATATGTTCATCAGCCGAAACCGCGTGAACGAACTTCTCGCGCTAGGACAACGCGCTGAGGACGACCAACTGCCCACCTTCGACATCGTGCGAGAGATTATGGAACACTCCCGTAAAGGGCTAGAGTTCCTCACTCTCCTCACCGAAGTCAACATCGTGCGGCGCACAAGTCGGAACCTGCTCGCCTCGCTTCTCTCCTCCTACCACTGTTTCTTCCAACGCGGCGGCGCATGGGTCTACGACTCGAAGAAACTCTCGCAAGGCTTCAACAAGAGCAAGCGAAAGTATCTTTCTCGCTAACGTAACCGGAAGAACAGGAGTTTTGGAATGCCTGTAAAAGTGCGCTTTGCGCCAAGCCCGACGGGTTCTCCCCATGTCGGGAACCTTCGCACGGCGATATACGACTGGCTCATGGCGAAACATGAGGGCGGCGAGTTTCTGGTTCGATTGGAAGATACAGACCGCTCCCCAGACCGCTACGCCCCCGAAAGCATAGCCGACATCGAAGAGAGTATGCGCTACTTGGGCATACTCCCCGATTCGTGGTGGGTAAGCGGCGGGGCGGACAGCCCCTATGTTCAGAGCGAACGCCTACCCCGCTATCAGGAAGTCATCGACGAACTGATAACGAAGGGACACGCCTACAAATGCTTCTGCACGAAAGAGCGCCTCGAACAGATGCGTGCGCGTCAGCAGGAGTTAGGAACGCCCTCCGGCTACGACCGCCGTTGCCGAAACCTACCGCCCGAAGATAGCGCCCGCTACGAAGCGGAGGGGCTACCCTACGTCGTGCGCCTCGCCATGCCTCTGGAGGGAACTTGCCTCCTCAAAGACGCAGTGCGCGGAGAGATTAAGTACGAGTATCGTCTGCAAGACGACCAAGTGCTACTGAAATCGGACGGCTTCCCAACCTACTTCCTCGCCGCGACGGTGGACGACCGCCTTATGGGGATTACGCACATCCTACGCGGAGAAGAGTGGCTCGGTAGCGCCCCCAAAATGATTCACCTCTACGCGGTAATGGGCTGGGAGCCTCCTGTATTCGCGCACCTTCCCGTTATCTTGGGCGCTGACAAAAAGAAACTCTCCAAAAGACACGGAGCCACCAACTTCCGCTGGTTTATAGAGCAGGGATACCTCCCCGAAGCGCTCGTCAACTTTCTTGTTCTGCTAGGCTGGTCTACGGGCGAAGACAACAGAGAGTTGCTGACCGTCAATGAGATTGTAGAGCGGTTCACCCTGCAAGGCGTAACCGAACACCCCGCCATCTTCGACTACGAGAAGTTGAAGTGGATGAACGGGCAGTATATTCGCAAAAGCCCTCCGGGGCGCATTATCGGGCTGTGCATTCCCTACCTTGTAAAAGCGGGCTTGCTCTCGAATCCGCCTACGACGGAGGAGATTGCTTACGCACGGCGAATTATACCCTTAGAGCAGGAGCGTATGAAGACGCTCTCGGAAGTGGTTGACCTTGTGGGGGTCTTCTTCCAAAAACTGGACTACCCCGAAGGCTACGACGAAAAAGCGGTGGCGAAGTGGTTTGGGGTCGCACATATCAAGCCTCTCCTCGAAAAAGAGATTGCGGCGTTTGAGGCGCTTCCCGAATGGAGCGCGGCTCTGCTAGACAGCGCGGTTCGCGCCATCACCGAGGAGTTGGGGGTCAAGTTCGCGGAGGTCGTGCATCCTACCCGCGTCGCCACGACGGGGCGGACGGTGGGACCTGGTCTCTTTGAAACGATTGAGGCGCTGGGCAAAGAGCGAACTTTGGAACGCCTTCGCGCCGTCTTAACTCGTATCTAACGCCTCCTTAGTCCTGCGGACTTCCCTCCCCGAAGCGGAGAGGGGGAGCTGTAGGAAGGCGGGGCTTATCTCGTAATTTCGATTCGCTCAGGAGTTTTGAACCTTATGAGTGACATTCTTGATATAAATACGCTCTTTGGTCCCTACCCGCTTGCAAATACCGATTTAGCGATTGATAAACTCATCGCCTCTATGCAACTGCATAAAATCGCGCAAGCCGTGACCTACTCCACGCTAGGGATTCTCTTCGACCCTACCGTAGGCAACGCCGCGACACGCGCCGCTTGCGGAGACCATGCGGAGCTACTTGCAGGCGCGACCCTAAACCCAAACCTCTACTTTGGAAACAAGGCGAGCCTGCACAGCCTCAAAAGTAACGGCTTCAAACTGGCGCGTCTCTTTCCGAATACGCAGGGCTGGAAAGCCTCTTCCTCTGCATTTCACGCGCTAGTTCACGATTTGGGAGAGGTAGCCCTTCCCCTTATGCTTCACATTGAGGCGGCGGGAGAGGTGGCGGAGTTGGCGCAAGCGCTTGGCTCCTACTCCGCGCCCGTTATCTTCGCAAATGTGGGGGTGAATCAACTCGCCGACCTCATCGCTGTTCTGAAAGTCCGCCCCAATACCTACGTGGAGACCTCTAGCCTTACAGGGGTGGGAGCCATCAAAGCGATAGCCGAATCGGTAGGGGCGGAGCGCCTGCTATTTGGTTCGGGAACGCCCTATCAACCTGTTATGAGCGCCCTGAAAGTTCTCGAATTTTCCGGTCTGTCGGGCGAGGCGAGAACGCAGATACTTGGCGCGAACGCCCGTCGTATTCTGTCTTAATTCGTTATAGAAAAGGTTCGGAAACTATGCCGATTTTCGATACGCACGTCTATTTAGAGAGTTACCCGATTCCTGGCGTCAATCAGAACGCCGAGCAGATAGCGCAAGTTATGGCTAATCGGGGAATATCCAACGCCGTCCTCTTCTCGCAACGCGCCTTGCAGGTAGACCCCCTCTCTGGCAATCGTATCCTCAAAGCGTTGATAGAGCCGTTCCCCGCCCTCTTCGGAGCCGCCGTCGCGCACACAAGCCGTATAGAATCGTCTGTTCTGGCGATACGCGACCTACTGGGCGCGAAACGGTTTGTGGGTACGCTACTGGTGGGTAAAGACCTCGGACAACCGCTCCATCCTATGCTCTCCGACGAGATTCTTGTCGCCTGTAGGCGCTACCAGAAACCTATCTTTATCCTCACCCCGAACGCCGCGTGCGTAGAGGTAGGCTTGCACTTCGCGAAAGCCTACAGTATGCACCGCTTCATCTTTCTAGGTATGGGGGGGCAGGATTGGCAGAACGCAATCGCGGCGGCGCATCAGGCGACGAACATCTTTTTGGAGACATCGGGCGTTCTCGACATGGCGAAACTGCCTGCCGCCATCGAGGTGATAGGAGCGCACCGAATTCTCTTCGGAAGCGGCGCGCCCTACCAAGACCCGGTGGCGACGCTAGGGCTACTGGCGGAGGCGGGAGTCGCCGCGAACAATATGCAACGCATCCTCTTCGACAACGCGACAAAGTTGTTCGCGTTAGCGGAGTAGTTAGAACAAGAGAGACACCCAAAAAAGAGGAGCCTATCCAACTTGAGATAGGCTCCTCTTTTATCTGCTACGGTAGCGGTTAGCCGCCGTATCGCCGCGCTGCGTTTTTGGCTTTGCGGATGAAAACTTGTACATTGGGGTTAATGGGGGTTTGAACATGGAGTTCAACGCCCGGCATAAGCGCAATACGGCGCCACTCGTCTCCGGGTAGGTTGTCTTTTGGTTTCAGACGAACCTTGTCCTCTTCCGGTATGTCGGAGGGAGCTGCCAGAGAGGTAGTTATAGGGCTTACGCGCCGCGCATTGAGGGTGCGGCGGTTGGCAAGCACTCGCGCTAGGAAGGCGCGATTGGAGGAGTCGTTAGGGTCTACCTCTGGTAGAGCGACTGGAGGAGTAGTCTCCGCGCCACCCTCTTGGGGGACTGAGGCGCCATCGTTCA
>CAIJLM010000034.1 GCA_903821495.1 uncultured Chthonomonas sp.
ATCGCAGAACGCCTCACGCCTGACAGAGGGGGCTTTTTTGCGTCTGGAAGCAGGTTTTACACCTATTTTCGCAACTATTTTTGAAAATAGTTTGCGAGGCGCGATTTTTGGGAGTACTTTGGGAGTTTTTTGGGAGTCGGTTTGTATAATGGTGGTATCCGTATCGAAAAGGAGTCCTCTATGTTCTCGCGTTTCCCTCAGTTCTTGGCGGCGGTGCTGGCTCTTTCGTTCGCGCCCGCTCTCGCGCACGCGCAAACTCTCAAGAGTTTCACCCTCAGTCCTACAACGGTTCTCGGCGGTAAGAGCGTCACCGGCAAAGTCACGCTGACCGCCGTAGCGCCGACAGGCGGCTTCGCCGTCAATCTCACTTCCAACAAAAGTTTCGTTCTCCCTCCTTCAATGGCGACGGTTCCGGCGGGCGCGACCTCGGTCACGTTTAGCGTCCCTGCAACCCCTGTCGCGACAACCTCAGTAGCAAGCGTGAGCGCAACGGCGGGAACCGTCGCCCTCTCCGCGAACCTGACAGTCACGCCCCCCGCTCTCTCCTCAATAGGACTATCGCCCATCACAGTGACGGGCGGCGGCAGTTCAACGGGTACGGTGAAGTTGACGGGGAAGGCTCCTGCGGGAGGCTGGACGGTGAACCTGACTTCCAATCAGACCTACGCGACGGTTCCTGCTTCGGTGACGGTAGCGGAGGGGGGAACCTCGGTAACATTCAAGGTGTTGACGGTTGCGGTGGCTACAGACGGGTTAGCGACGATAACGGCTTCCGACAGCGCAGGAACGAAGACCGCTACACTTACGGTACTTCGAGCGGTGTTAAGCGGTATCACATTGACCCCCGCTTCGGTGACGGGTGGAACGAGCGTCGTTGGCTCTGCGAAGTTGACGGGCAAGCTGGCGGGGGCGAATGTTGTGGTGACGCTGACTTCGGACAACGCTCACGCGATTGTTCCTGCTTCGGTGACGATAGCAGCGGGCGGGGGTAGCAAATCGTTCACCGTGAAGACGACAGCGGTAGCGGCGATAACCACAGCGACGGTAACGGGAGTGAGCGGCGTAGTGACGAAGGCGGCGGGGCTGACTATCAATCCTGTTGCTGTACAACCGTGGACTAGGTTCCGCGCTAACAATCTAGGCACTGGTTTAGGAGGTGGACAAGGCGCGACGGGGACGCTAAAATGGAGATACTCTACAGGTAAATTCGTCTCCAGTTCTCCATCCATCGGTTCGGATGGCGTGGTCTATGTGGGTTCGTACGACAAATACCTCTACGCTCTCAACTCAGATGGAACCCTCAAATGGAAATACCTGACGGGCGGTAGTATTTATAGTTCTCCTGCAATAGATTCGGATGGCGTAGTCTACTTCGGGGCGCAGGACAACTACCTATATGCCTTGAACTCCAATGGAACTCTCAAATGGAAATACCTGACAGGATTTCGCGTCAACACTTCCCCTGCCATAAGTTCGAACCGCACAATCTATTTTGGATCGCAGGACAACTACATTTATGCCTTGAACTCTGATGGAACTCTCAAATGGAGATACTTGACGAATAATATCGTCGAGGCTTCTCCCACAATAGGCTTGGATGGCACAGTCTATGTAGGGTCGTTTGTCTCCTACCTCTATGCCCTAAACCCAGATGGAACCCTCAAGTGGAAATAACAGACGGGAGCCGAAATTGGTAGTACTGTGGCGGTAGGTTCGGATGGAACTGTCTATGTCGGGGGAGTTGACCACTACTTCTATGCCTTGAACTCCAATGGAACCCTCAAGTGGAAATACCTGACAGGATATTCTATAGATGGCTCTCCTGCAATAAGTGCAGACGGCACTGTCTATGTAGGGTCGGAGGATAACTACTTCTACGCCCTGAACTCCAACGGAACCCTCAAGTGGCGGTATCTGACAGGCAATCAGATATGGAGTTCTCCCGCGATAGGTTCAGATGGCATTGTCTATGTAGGATCAGATGACAGCTATCTTTACGCCCTAAACCCAAATGGCTCCCTCAATTGGAGTTACTTGACGGGCAAAAAAGTACATGGTTCTCCTGCAATAAGCAAGGATGGTACAGTCTACGTGGGTTCCCTTGACAACTACCTCTACGCCATAAAGTAGCGTTCTGCCACACACAAAGTCTCCCTCCTCACATTTCGCGGGGAGGGAGGCTTTTTTGTGTCGCCTCCGCCTACGAACAGGTGACCGACTGGCATAATCAGCATCCTACACTATGATACATGGCTTTAGCGAGAACCAAAGACGGTAACGGAGAGAGTTGGCGGAAGAAGATAACCAGACCACTTTTCCAACTTCTGCATACACTCTCCCCCTCCCTCCTGTCACTACTTCAAAAGAACGAAGGAGACCCCGCTAATTGGAACAGCTACCCGAACTCACTACAGAACGCCTCATACTACGCGGCTTCCGCCTATCGGATGCGCCCGCCGTCCACCTGCTCGTTGGCGCTTATGAAGTTGCGGATACTACTTTGAACATCCCCCACCCCTACACGGAGAACGCCTTCACCGAGTGGATTGCAACCCACGCAGAGGGCATTGAACGCGGAACCGACCTATCATTCGCCATCATGCGGCGCGAAGATGGTGTCGTGATAGGCGGCATCGGGCTACATATCAACCGACGGCATAACCGAGGGGAGTCCGGATACTGGATTGGGGTTCCCTACTGGGGGCAGGGCTATGCGACGGAGGCGTTGCGCCGTATTATCGCTTACGGTTTCGAGGAGATGGGGCTGAACCGCATCTATGCAGGTTACTTTGTTCGGAACCCCGCTTCGCGACGCGTTCAGGAGAAAGCAGGCATGATATTCGAGGGGATACTGCGCGGAGACCTCCTCAAGAACGGCGTGTACGAAGACCATGGGATGTGCGCGATAACACGACAAGACTATCTGGATTCGCCCCGATAGCCGCCTAACTCGCGCTCTACCCTCTTTAGCGCGTTAAGGAGAGAGATGCTTTGAGTGTTTTGCAGGAGTTTCGCTCGACTTGCCATGTTCTTGCGACTGAAAAGCGTCCCACTCTTTCAACATCTCCGGCACGGTAACGAAAGCGTACCCCTTCTCTTTCAAAGTCTGAATAATACGAGGGAGAGCCTTTGCAGTGTGCTGTTTGTCCATACTATCGTGGAGAAGGACTATATCGCCCGGATGCAACTGCTCCATCACTGCGGTATAGACCTTCTCTGCGTTTATATGGCGCGCGGTGTCGGCTCCCGTGTTCGTCCACAGGATAAGCGGATAGCCCGCCTTGAGCGCCGCCTTCGAGTACGCGCTCTTCAGATTTCCGAAGGGAGGGCGAAAAAGCCGCGTTGTTCGTCGCGTAATATCGTGGAAGAGCGTATCCCAGTTCCTAATCTCCTCCTCCGCCACGTACTCGTCGGGATGCCGCGAGTGAGTGTAGGTATGCGCCCCAACCGCGTGTCCTTCTCGGATAATCTGTTTTACCAGTTCAGGGCGCGGCTTCATATTTACGCCCATCAAGAAAAAGGTGGCTTTGATTTTGTTCGCTTTAAGCGTTTCCAGAACCTGCGGCGTGATAGTATCGGAGGGGCCGTCGTCAAAGGTGAGCGCGATGATTTTCTTCTGAATTCCCTTACCCTGATTACGGATTTTCATGTTTATCATGCTCTCCGGAACGTCCCACGAATGCCCTAACGGAAGCGCTGGCTCTGGCGCTGGAACTATGGGGGCAGGCGCGGGCTTTGAGGCGGAGGCGATTTCGCTTGGCTTAGGAGCGTCTGGCACAACCGTATACTTACACCCTGACACCCCGCAGAAAACAGATAGTAGAGAGCAAACAGTCCGAACTAAAGACATGAGAACAACTTTCTATTTAGGACATTCATCGCCGCGCCACTAATTTCCCTCTCCGCTCTGGAGAGAAGTTACTCCGGAAGAGGCTTACCGCGTGTCTCCGGGGCGAGCGCAATCCCGAAAAATCCGACGACATAGATACAGGATACGATACTCGCCGCGACGCGAAGCCCATGCGTAGGGTCATTCGGCAAGGCGTATCTATTGGAGAGTTGCCCCAGCGCGAAGGGCGCGAACGCCGCGAGTATCCGAGCGCAGTTATAGCAGAAGCCCACCCCCGTCGCCCGAAGGCGCGTAGGATACAACTCTGGAAAGTATACCGCATAAGCGGAGAAAGGCGCGAGGGCGCAGAAGCCCAGCGGGAGCGCGAACATAAACGCGGAGGGTAAATCGTGGATGCCCCAGAAGGTCGCCTGCACGAGCGCAAACGCCGCGACAAAGAAAACGGCAAGCGCAGGTCGCCGCCCCCACCGTTCGCTGAGAAGCGCATACGCCAACATTCCGAAAAACGCCCCTATCTGTTGCACGAAAAAGACCATGCTACGATAGTCGGTGAGCGTCTTCTTGATAGCGCCCTCTCTCGCCGCTTCGGGCAGAGCGAGAATTGCGGCGGAGTGCGTGACAGTAGGCTTGAGCGTAGAGCCTACGAGGTCGGGCAAGAAGAAGGCTACCCCCCACAAAGCGCCAACGCCCGCCAACGCCATAAGCACGCCCGCGATGGTATTGCGTCGTAGTTCAGGGATGGTAAAGAGGTCGGCGATTTTGCCTAACTCCGCTGGTTGTGCGTGTTCCCGCGCCTCTCGCCACTTCTCCGGCTCTCTCACGGAGGAGCGTATCCAGAGTACGAGCAGGGCGGGGATAGTCCCCACAAAATAGACCATCTGCCAACCGAACCTGCTCAGGGCGAGAGTGATAACAGCGGCTAACATATTCCCGATAGAAGAGAGGGCTTGTAGAGAGCCGAGAGCCATTGGGCGCGAACGGTTAGGCCAGGTCTCAGCGACAAGCGATGCGCCCGCAGCGAACTCGCCGCCTACGCCAAGAGCCGTTAGAAAGCGGCAAAGAGCGTACTGGTGTATCTCGGTTACGAACCCGTTTAGCCCCGTGAAACAGGCGTAGATGAGGATGGTTATCATCATCGTGCGAGTGCGTCCTAGTCGGTCTCCCAATATCCCAAATATGAAGCCGCCTGTCGCCCACCCTATCAGAAAAATAGAGGTGAGAGCGCCGCCCCAACTCTTCGCGCCCTGCTCCAGAGCCGCGCCCTGCAACCCGGAGTGTTTCAGCACATCTAGCACAGACTGCTGGCGCACAAGATTGAAGAGGTTCTGGTCCATCGCGTCGAAGAGCCACCCCAACGCCGCAATGATTAGCACGACCCACGCATAACGCGGTATCCCTTGATACCACTTTAGCCGTTCTGCATTTTTAGGTTCGATGTCTATTGGCGGAGGCTCCTTTGATTAGGAATAGGTGGGATTCAGAGTGGGTCATGGTCTGATATTGCGCCACTCTTCAGCGGGTGCAAAGAGCGCAAGATGACCGACATTCACCGTTGCAATC
>CAIJLM010000035.1 GCA_903821495.1 uncultured Chthonomonas sp.
ATTCACCCCTTCTCCCAGAATTGGGAGAAGGGGCAGAGGTTGAGGGCTAGGAGAGGTTATGTGAAGAAGCCCAACCCTGAACTCTACCCTCCCTATCAGCCTGAAGAGTCTTTCTGTTTTCTAGGGTATACTGCCTAACAACAAACCCCCGTTAGGAGAGTAGATTTTATGCCGTGCGTACTGGCGTTGGATATTGGCGAGAAGACCATAGGAATCGCTCTCAGCGATGAGAATGGGACGATGGCGCTTCCGGGACGCACGATTCAACGTGGCGACAGCAAGCGCAAAGCCGCGTCCGATGTGCGCGATATTGTTCAAAAGAACGGGGTAGGCGAGATAGTGGTAGGCTTGCCGCTGATGATGGACGGAAGCGAAGGGATTCAGGTGGAAAAGGTGAAGGATTTTGTCGCCACTCTGAGGAACTATATACGCATCCCTATTCACTATCAGGATGAGCGCCTCTCCACTCTTGAAGCCGAGCGCCCTATGATGGCGATGGGAATGGCGCGGAAAGAGCGCAAAGAGAGGGTAGATTCTATGGCGGCGAGCCTCTTTCTACAGACCTACCTAAGCCGTAAACGTTTTTTGAGTGAACGGGAGAGCGGCGAATGAGCGAGCGGGAGGAGCCAGAATCGACCTCTGTTCGTCCCGAAAGCCCTATGCGCCGAGAGATGAACACCCTCTCCAAGCGCAGATTTCGCGTCGCTATCGCGGCGGCTCTACTTCTGCTTCTCTTTATTGTGTGGCGGGGTTATCTGCTCTTTACGCCCCCCTCCAAGCATCACGACCCTGTGAAAGTGGAGATACCGGAGGGAGGTAGCGTCCGCGCTATCTCGGAGGTTTTAGAGCAAGACGGCGTGATACGAAGCGGCTTCGCGTTTCAAATATACGCGCGTTGGAAAGGGCAAGGAAGCCATTTTCATGCAGGAAAGTACGTACTCTATCCCGATATGCGTTTTAGAGAGATTGTCAAAGCGCTCAATATCGGGCCCAATGGGGCTTATGATGACCGCCCCCGTATCACTATTCCCGAAGGATATACGCTCGTGCAGATAGCCGACCTCCTAGACGCGAAGGGAGTCGTATCGAAAGAGAAGTTCTTGAGAACGGCGCAGACTCCCGACGGCATTCGCCAACTACACGCCTCGTTCCCCCTGCCCGAAGCCTCATTGGAGGGCTATCTCTACCCGGATACCTACTTTTTCAAGAGAAACGAGTCCCCCGTAAAGGTGATTGACGAGATGCTACTGAACTTTTCGGCGAAGTTCTACCGTCCCTATCTTCAAGAGATGGAGAAGCGTAAGACGAACCTCCACGATATTGTAACGATTGCGTCGTTGGTGGAGAAAGAGGCGAAGGTTCCTCAAGATAGGGCGCGAATAGCGGGCGTTATTATGAACCGCCTAGAGAAAAAGCAGAGACTAGAGATAGATGCGACGGTTCTCTACGCTCTAGGTAAGCATAAAGACCGCGTGTTTTTCGCTGATTTGAAGGTCAAATCGCCCTATAACACCTATCAGGTTGCGGGGCTACCGCCAGGAGCCATCGCCAGTCCTGGGCTAAATTCGCTCATCGCCGCGCTACTTCCAGAAGATAACTCCTACTACTACTATGTGGCGCGTCCCGACGGCTCTCATCTCTTTTCGCGCACGCTCGCCGAACACGAAACTGCAAAGAAGCAGGCGAGAAAGGAGCGCAACGCAAAGCCATGACGCACAACAAGTCGCCTCGACGCGGGGCGGACATTTTTTGCCCTCATAGGCGGGCGCGTTCTGTAACGGAGATAGACCCGCAAGAGCTAATCGCTCTGGGGATGAAAGGGGTTATTCTTGACCTTGACAACACGTTGGCGGAGTGGCATAAAGAGGAGATAGCGTTGCATATCCTCGAATGGGTGCAGAGCCTACAGGACGCAGGGCTGAAACTCTGCCTTCTCTCAAACTCGATATGGAGCAAGCGTTCGGAGCGCGTCGCGGCGCGACTGGGGTTTCCCAACGTGCGGCAAGCGAAAAAGCCGAGCAAGGGCGGTTTTCATCGCGCTCTACACGCAATGGGAACGGAGGCGCATCATACCGCAATGGTAGGCGACCAGATGTTTACCGATATTCTGGGCGGAAACCGAATGGGGATTTACACCATCATGGTAGAGCCTATACACCCTCACGAGTTCGCCTACACGAAGTATATCAGCAGACCCCCTGAGCGAATGCTGTTGCGCTACTTCCGAAAAAAAGGGCGAATTTAGGTAGGGGAACAAGATTTTACCGTATGCAGTCCAACAAAGATACTCAAATCGCCCCGCCTCTCAGCGGAAGTACAAAAGTCGTCGGCGTGTTCGGTTATCCCGTCGCGCATAGCCTTTCGCCCGCCATGCACAACGCGGCTTTTACGGCGCTTGGTCTCAACTACATCTACGTTCCGTTTCCGGTTCCGCCAGAGCGAATAGGCGTAGCCATACAGAGCCTCGCTTCGCTAGGGGTGGTCGGGGTCAACCTGACGATACCGCATAAAGAGTTAGTCCTGCCCTATATAGACGAACTCACGCAAGAGGCGAAGGACATTCAGGCGGTCAACACCGTTCACGTTGTAGACGGTAGGCTTATCGGCGATAATACAGACGGGCGCGGCTTTTGGGAGCCTCTGCGAGAACAGGGCTTTTCTATTGCAGGAGAGACCGCTTTCGTATTGGGGGCGGGGGGCGCGGCGCGGTCTGTAGTCTTTCGGCTTATGCGTGAAGGCGCGAAAGTCGTACTGGTGAATCGCACACGCGAACGCGCCGAGCGACTCGCGCAAGATGTCGCTAACGCGGGGGTAGGGGAGATAGCCGTTATCTCCGCAGACGATGCGGAGGCGGTGGAGAGGGCGTTGCGACGCTCAAAACTCTTCGTGCAGACGACGAAAGTGGGGATGCGCCCCGACATAGGAGCGTTGCCAGAGATACCTATCTCCGCTCTACACTCCGATTTGACGGTCTACGATTTAGTCTACAATCCGGTAAAGACGCGACTACTAGAGGAGGCGGAGGCGCGGGGGTGTGACACTATGACCGGAGTGAAGATGCTCGTCTATCAGGGGGCTATTGCGTTTCAACGCTGGACGGGCGTGTTTCCGCCAACCGATGTGATGGAGCGCGCTGTGTTGAAGGGGCTGAACGCGCCCAAAGAGGAGTAATAAAGCATGACTACCGCCCGTTCGTATCGTGCAACAGAAGAGAAGTCTCGCGTTTCGGTAGAAGAGTATCTCGAACGCGAATACTACGCGGAGACCAAAAGTGAATACATTAACGGCGAAATCGTTCCTTTGTGGGGAACGACTATTGATGGTAATGGCGAAGTCGTCGCAATGGCGGGGACGAGCGTCAGCCATGTCAAGATAGCCGCTAACCTGACTGCCGCGATACACTCTGCGTTGCGTGGTGAAGACTGTTTCGTCTTCGCTAGCGACTTACGTGTGAGGGCGGAAGCGTGCGAATCTTATTTTTATCCTGATTTGGGGATGGGCTGCGGCGATGGGCGGTACACCTCCGATAACCCTCCCGCTCTGCTAAACCCTATCGTTGTTATCGAGATACTTTCCAAGAGTACGGCGGCGAGAGATAGGGGGGAGAAGTTTGAATGTTATCTCTCGATACCCTCTTTGAGGGAGTATATTCTTGTCTCTTCGCACACGCCTAGAGTAGAGCATTACGTTCGCCTTGAGAACGGGAGTTGGCTCTTATTGATATGGACTGGCTTGGGCGCGACATTCATTTCGGAGGCGCTAGGGGCGCAGATACCGCTACGAGACATCTACGCGAGAGTGAGCTTCGCCACTCCGCCAAAAGAATCGCCTGTGCAAGAGGCGTAGAAAGCCTCTATTTGAGGCGGAAATCGTGAAAATAGGCGCTTGGTATGGAATAATCCTAAAGCGCCTTAAAAAATCCTAAGTTTTGTGCAGGACTCGCGAGAAGCGCGGAGGAATATACCCCTTGCGCGTTTGCGGCGAGTGTGTTATAATCGTTCGTCTATACAATGCGATAATGAAAACGAACGAGGCTTGCTAACCTGTATGCGCTCAATACTCAGCCGCGCATAACCTTGAAGACGGCAGTAACCAGAAGGTGGAGATATAACGATGGCAATAGCTCGCAAGACGATGGGCGACTATATGGTGGAGAAGGGCTACCTCTCTCCTCAAGAGCTCGAAAATGCCAAGAAGACCCAACAGAACACACGGGGCGACCTTGCTAAGATACTGGTGGATATGGGTATCAACCCCGTCCACGTCTACGAAGCGAAAGCGGCGGAATCCGCCAAGAGTTTTGTAGACCTCGGCGTTTATAAGCCCGACCAGACTGCAGTGAACGTCGTTCCTGTCGCCATTGCCAAGCGGTTTACCGCGCTTCCTATTAAGAAGGACGGCAATGTTCTCTATGTGGCGATGAGCAACCCCGACGACCTGCAAGCCCTCGATTCGCTTCGACTCGTCTCTCGTTGCACCATTCGAGGCGTTCTCGCGGTTCCCGACCATATCGAAGACTTTATCAACCGCCTCTATGGGGCGGGCGTAGGCGTAGACAATACCGCCGCGGCATCCGGCAATGGAGCCGCTAAAGGCGGTATGAATCCTAACCGTGGACCCGCTGTGCAGGGAGGTATGGGGGGAGCCGACCTTCTCTCCTCCGACGCTAAATCGGTTATGGCGGAAGCGATGGCGGTCTATGGCGCGGCGGGCGACGCGGCAAGCGACGATGAAGAGAGCCTCGCGGCGCAGTCGGACGAAGCCCCCATCATTCGCCTCGCGAACACCATCATTCAGCAGGCGATTAAAGAGAAAGCCTCCGATATTCACCTTGAGCCAGAACAGCGCGGTATGCGTGTGCGCTATCGCATAGACGGCGTTCTGCATGAGACTATGCGGATGCCCAACTATATCAAAGCCCCGCTTATCGCCCGCTACAAAATTATGGCGGAAATCAACATCGCCGAACGGCGCGTTCCTCAAGACGGACGCATCGGAATCTCCTTCGAGGGCAAACCCTACGACCTCCGCGTCTCCTGCTTGCCCAACCTCTACGGCGAGAAAATCGTCATGCGTATTCTGGATAAGAGTAGCGTTATGATTGGTCTGAATAAACTCGGCTTCACCCCCGAAGTGCAAGACCAAGTTATCGAACTCGCGCAACAGCCGAACGGTCTGATTTTGAGTACGGGTCCCACAGGGTCTGGCAAAACGACCACGCAGTACTCGCTTCTCAACCTGCTGAACAGCGTAGAGAAAAATATCCTTACGATTGAAGACCCCTGCGAGTACCAGTTGAGCGGAATTACGCAGGTGCAGGTGAACAATAAAGCGGGGCTAACCTTCTCGAAAGCCCTACGCTCCTTCCTTCGCCAAGACCCCGACATTATCATGGTTGGAGAGATGCGCGACCTTGAAACCGCAGGTATCGGAATCGAAGCCGCGCTAACCGGACACCTCGTCCTATCTACCCTCCACACCAACGACGCGCCCTCCGCTACATTGCGTCTTATCGATATGGGGGTGGACGGCTTCCTTGTCGCCGCTACCATCGTCGCGATTATGGCGCAACGCCTTGGTCGCCGCGTCTGCTCGAACTGCAAAGAGTACTACGACGAAGAGGCTGCCAACCTACGTAGGTTCGGGTTTAAGCCCGAAGAAGAGGGGCAGATGGTGCAACTTGCGCGTGGTAAGGGGTGCGAAATCTGTAGATATACAGGCTTCAAAGGTCGCCTCGGATTCTATGAACTGATGCGCTCCAATGGAATCATTCAAGAGATGATTGTACGTCGCGCCCCGTTAACCGACCTCCGACAAGCCTGTAAAGACAACGGTATGCACGAACTTCGCGAAGATGGCTTGGTTAAAGTCCTTGAAGGGCAGACCACGCCAGAAGAGGTTATGCGCGTCATCTTCACCGCTGGCTACGACGGTTAGAGTAAGCATAGAGATCCACCAAAGAAATACGATTTGAGGAGTGATTCCCGTGTCCAATCCATCCTTTCCAAATAATCCGCCTCGACCTCCGGGTATGCCTAGCGTACCCGGTATGCCCGGACAGACGGGGCAACAGCCTATGCCCACCGGACAGATGACTGGGCAGTTCGCCCCGCCCATCGCGTCTGCTAGAGCGCGTTCGTATGAGGATACGCACCTCGACGACCTGCTACGCGCCATGGTTGAAAAAGGCTCTTCCGACCTTCACCTCGCTGTCGGAATTCCGCCTATCATGCGCGTAGACGGCGGCTTGACCCCCCTTCCTTGGGATAAGCTCACCCCGCAAGACTCGCAACGCCTGATATACGACATCCTGACCGATGAACGTATCCAGAAGTTTGAGACGGAACTCGAACTCGACTTCTCCTATCAGTTGGGGCGCACAGCGCGTTTCCGTGTAAACGTCTTCCGCGATAGAGGAAACGTCGCCTCCGCCTTCCGCCAGATTCCGCAGAAGATTCCGACGCTCACCGACCTCGGCTTGCCAAAGGTTCTGGAAGAGCTGACGAAGCTACATCGTGGTCTTGTTCTCGTTACGGGACCTACAGGCTCTGGTAAATCCACTACGCTTGCGGCGATGTTGAATACTATCAACTCCGAGACTAGCCGCCACATCATCACAATCGAAGACCCGATTGAGTACCTGCACACGCACAAGTTCAGCATTGTCAACCAGCGTGAAGTGGGGCAAGACACCCATGCGTTTAAGAACGCGCTACGCGCCGCGCTTCGCGAAGACCCCGACGTTATCCTCGTGGGTGAAATGCGAGACCTCGAAACGATGCAGATGGCGGTATCCGCCGCAGAGACAGGACACCTCGTTTTCGCAACTCTGCACACAAACTCGGCGGCGACCTCCGTCGAGCGTATCGTGGACTCGTTTCCCGGCGGTCAGCAGGAGCAGGTTCGCCTCCAACTCTCGAACAACCTGCAAGCCATTCTCTGCCAGCAGTTGATTCCGAGAGCGAACCAGCCCGGTCGCGTCTGCGCCCTTGAGATTATGCGCGCCACCCCCGCTATTAGAAACCTGATTCGCGAGGCGAAAGCGCACCAGATAACCTCCATGATTCAGACGAGCGCGAACGTAGGTATGATGACCATGGATCAGTGCCTACGAGACCTGTTCGTGAAGGGCGTTATCACGATGGACGAGGCGATGAGCCGCGCCATGAACCCGCCAGAACTTGAAAAGATGATTCGCTCTGTGACCATGCCAACGACCAACAGCCCCGGAAACTATACCCGTTAGGGCTTTTTCACCCCCCTCTTCCGCCCGCTGAACGCGAAAGAGGGGATGTTCTTAACCAGGGAGAGAGACTATGCCACAGTTTCAATATACCGTTCGCGACTCCACGGGAAATGTCCGCACTGGCACTTCCGATGCGGAGAGTATGGACATTCTCAAGAGACGCCTATCTGAGCAAGGCTTTCAGGTCGCTGACGTAAAGCAGACTGCGCGTAAGGGTAAAAAGACCGAAGGCGGAGGGTTTGGCAAGGTCAAACTCAAAGACCTCTCCATCTTCTGCCGCCAGTTCTCCACGATGATTGACGCGGGCGTTTCGCTTGTGCGCGCGCTAGACGTTTTGGGCGAGCAGACGCAAAACCCTAAACTGAAACGCATCCTTCGCGAGATTCAGACCGAAGTCGAGAGCGGGCAGACCCTCTCCAAAGCCATGCAGAAGTATCCGCGTGTTTTCAATAACCTGTTCATCGGTCTTATCCGAGCGGGAGAGGTCGGCGGCGTTTTGGAGGAAGCCCTCCAGCGTCTCTCTCACTTCTTAGAGAAGGATATGGAGCTCAAGCGCAAAGTTAAAGCCGCTTTGACCTATCCCTGTATCGTCGTTGTGGTGGCTGTTCTTATCGTTCTCGGTCTCTGCACCTTCATCGTTCCCAAGTTTATCGAACTCTTCCACGACTTGGGCGTGAAGGAACTTCCCGCCATGACTCAGTTCTTGGTAGACTTCAGCGACTTCCTAAAAACGAAGTGGTATATCGGAATTGCGATTGTCGTTATCCTATGGATGACGATTAAGTACGCTGGCACGACCCGCGTGGGTAGGCGCGTTATAGACCGCATGAAGCTAAAGATTCCAGTGTTTGGTAAACTAACGCACAGAATCGCCCTTGCGCGTTTCTCCCGTACTCTCTCCACCCTACTGGTTTCGGGCGTGCCAATTCTGCAAGCGCTGGAAACTGTGGCTGGAACGGTTGGCAACGAGATAATCTCCGAAGCGATTATGAACGCCCGCGCCCGTATTCGCGAGGGAGACAAAATCAACGAGCCGCTTCTCAAGAGCAAAATGTTCCCCCCCATGGTCGTTCACATGAT
Organism: uncultured Chthonomonas sp.; assembly: GCA_903821495.1. Lineage (GTDB taxonomy): Bacteria > Armatimonadota > Chthonomonadetes > Chthonomonadales > Chthonomonadaceae > CAIJLM01. Next base: position 8,327 of record CAIJLM010000035.1, read on the forward strand.
TTCCATTGGAGAGGAGTCGGGCGCTCTCGACCAGATGCTCTCGAAAATCGCGGAGTTCTATGAGGGCGAAGTAGAGTCTGCGCTCGCCTCGCTAACCTCCGCCATTGAGCCTATCATGATTGTGTTCCTTGGGGTCTGCGTTGGTTTTATCGTTATCGCCATGTTCTTGCCGCTTATCAGCGTCATTCAGAACCTTACAGGCGGCGGCGAAGAGGAAAAAGGGAACAAATAGCCCCCTTCGCCTCTTCGGAAGAGAGTTGTCAGGGCGTGGTAACGCGCCCTGACAACGACTTTTAACTACCTTTGTGAAGCCTATCGCAATAGGAGCGCCTAGTTGGCGAAACCGTATGACAGCGTAACGAAGCAGTTGATGGAGGAGTATCCTCAAGACTGGTTGAAGCCGATAGAGTTTCCTTTCGGGGCTGTGGAGGCTCTTGACTCGGACTTATCCACTATTGTTGCGGAAGCGGATAAACTCATCAAGGTCAACGCGGCGCAACCCTATATCGCACATATTGAGATGCAAGCCTCGTACAAGTCGGATATGGCGAATCGCTTCTTGATGTACAATGCGGTGGTAGACTATAAGACAGGCTTGCCCGTAAGAACCGCTGTGATACTTCTGCGCCCCGAAGCGGATGGGCGTGTGATGCGGGAACCTCTGCGAAAGCGCTTTGAGGGCGAGGAGCCGTACCATACGTTTCATTTTCGCGTGATACGTCTTTGGGAGATGCCTGTGGAGACGTTTTTGGAGGGCGGTTTGGGGGTTCTGCCGTTCGCTCCGTTGTGTAAGGTGTCTGAGAACGACCTGCCGCGTGTGATTCGTCGTATGGAAGAGCGTTTGAAAGAGGAGAGCGACGATAGGGCTAAGATGTTGGCGGCGACGTATATTCTGATGGGCGTACGCTACGACCAAGCGTTAATGGATAGACTATTTAGAGGAGTGATGGATATGGAAGAGTCAGTCACCTACCAAGCGATACTTAGAAAAGGCGAAGCGAGGGGCGAAGCGAGAGGCGAACGCAAGGCGCTACTGCTCGTAGGAAATAGGCGGCTCGGACAGCCTAGCGCGTCTCTTCTCGCCAAAATCGAAGGCATCTCCTCCCCGGAACGACTGGAAGCGCTGTTACTAAGAGTGGAGGAAGTGGAGAGTTGGTCGGAACTACTCGCCAACGAATAGCCCCCGAATTTGCAAGCCCCTTTTCGTCTCTGTTTCTATTATCATCTAGGAGTAACCTCTGGACGCGCCCATCACGACACAACTTGGATTCTGGCTAGTGACCGCATTTGCCTTCGGTATCACTATTGGAAGTTTTCTCAATGTCGTTATATGGCGCTTGCCGCGCGGAAAGTCGCAGGTAACTCCCGCCCACTCATTTTGCCCAAACTGTACGCATGAACTCCGCGCCATCGACCTCGTTCCGCTCCTCAGTTTCCTTATCCAAGGATGCAAGTGCCGCTACTGCTCTAAGCCTATCTCGTGGCGCTATTTTAGCGTGGAGCTACTTACAGGGCTAACCTTTCTCGCGATAACCTATCACTTTTGGCAGACCCCTGTCAACTGTGTCGCGCTACTCCTTTTCTCCGCCATTCTGATTCCTATCTTCTTTATCGACCTCGACACTTTCACTATTCCCGCCTCGTTGAATCTGTTTGTCTTTTTTATTCCGATGGTCAGGGATATTATCGGGATAACCCAACACGAACCGAACCATACGCTTCTAGCGGGGTGGTGTCCTCGTTCTATCTTTGGCGCGGGCGCAGGGATAGCGATATTCGGTTTTATACGTGTTATTGGCTGGATTTGGAAGCGGCAGGAGGCGATGGGGTTGGGAGATGTTCTGCTTGCGCGGGGCATGGGCGCTTTTCTTATCGCTTTCGCGCCTATCGGCTTCTCGCCGCTGTACCACTTTTTGACATGGATACTTCTCTGCTGTCTTTCTGGGGCGGTGGTAGGTCCTCTCATGATTTTTTGGCGGTTACGAGGTCAAAAGCGAAAAAAAGAGCCGATTGAGGAACCAAGCGAGGAAAATGAGCAGGAATACCCAGAGGAAAACTCGAATATCGGAGAGCAGTTGAGCGCGATAGCCTACTGCCTCTTACTAGGGGATTTAGTTGAGTATCTTGTAGATATTACGATAGCCGCCCTCAAAAATGCAGAGCGGGGCGCTGGATTTAGGTTGCGGGAACACTGCCTCAAACTGCGCGAACGCTGGGGCGGACACGCGGATGAGGACGAAGAGGAGTTTGTAGTCGCTCCGACGGCTATTCCGTTTGGGCCCTTTATGGTAATAGGTTTTCTTTTGACGGTATTTTTTGGCGAATGGATGGCGCACGCCTATCTATCTTACGCCTTTCCGCCAATAAAATAGAGAAAATTTCGCTTTTAGAGCGCGAAGAGGAACATCTCTCGCCATAGAGTCGTCGAAAATAGGAACCAGAGTAGGTATTCTAACTGTAGCGTTTTTGTTGTCTGCAACACGAATGAAGGATAAGGCGGGTCTCATGAAACCATCGAGACATTTAAATAGGGGCTTTACGCTCATCGAACTGCTGACCGTCATCGCGATTATCGCGGTGTTGGCGGCTATTCTCTTCCCTGTTTTCGGGCGCGTTCGCGCACAGGTGCGGGAAACCTCCTGTCTGAGCAATCTACACGAAATCTATGTGGCGACGAAGCTCTATCGCGAAGATAACGGCAAATTTCCGGCGGCTCTGCTCGGCTTTGTGCAGAGCGACGCGCTAGGGCTAGACGGCAAGCCGACCTTCTACACGGAGATAAGCCCGGGACATCCTATCTCGCTAGATGCGATTACCTACCGTCCGCTGACCACAAGCCAGAAGTATCTCA
>CAIJLM010000036.1 GCA_903821495.1 uncultured Chthonomonas sp.
AGCAGTACTGGAACTCAGCGAACACGGCGTTGGCTATCTACTCCGGGAGTTACACGCGGCGGGAGCAAATCTCCCTGCAAGCGGAACTCGGAACGTACCCTGCAAGTTACACCTACTACGCGAACTACCAACTCGGTCACGATTTCCGGGGCGGTGAGCAGGTCTACAACGCCTACGACGGGGTTGGCAACCTCTCCTCTCGCGACAACTCTGGGACGACGAACTACACCTACAACAGCCTCAACCAGATGCTGACGGCGGTGACGCCGGGCAACATTCGGACGACGCTCTCCTACGACCTTGAAGGGAACCTTGTTAGCGAGATAGTCGGTTCGAGTTACACGACATTCAGTTACGATTTGCGACGTGAAGCCGCTTAATGGTAAAGAAGTGTTGAACGTTGTCAAACATAAGGCAAAAAAACGCTGTTACCCTCTTGCATTTCGCAACTGTTTTGTCTTATAATGAGAGAACAGATGTGAATCTCTCTTTGGAAGGTCAGGATGTTCTCTCTTGCCGTAGTCGAACATAGTACAAGCCCTCGAAACACGGAACCATTGCCTGACGCGGATGTTGTGGGGCAGGCGGGAGTGCCGGGCGAGGGTCCCTATATGCTGATGTCCCTCAAATGGGATGGCGAGAGGATTGTCGCGACCAGTTTCGACACCTACGGTTGTCCGGTAGTGCGCGCTTGCGGGAGTTTTGTAAGCGAGTGGGCAAAGGGCAAGACATTGGAGCAGGCGAGCGTTCTCACCGCCAGCGACCTCATGCTGGTTATGGGAAACCTACCTCTAGGAAAAGAGCACTGTGCAAAATTATCGGTCGAGGCGCTACTAGACGCTGTGCGACAGCAAAAAGGAAAAGGCAGGTAGAAAAGATGATAGGCGCATCTCCAAACTTTGCAGGGGGCTTGACGATGGGATATCAGTCCGACCCTAATACTGGTAGCTCTTGTGGCGGCGGGTGTAGTGGCGGCTCTGGTTCGTGTCCTGCGCCACCACCGGATCAACCACCGCCCTTTCCTCCGCCTCCAGACCCTAATGACCCTAATCCGAGTCCGAACCCTAACCCCGGTTCACCGGATGACCCAACCGCTCCTGGCGACCCCGGTGGACCCGGTAGCCCTGGTGGTCCTATGTTGCCTCCTGTAGGCACACTTCCGTTTCCTGGCGGGATAGGGATAGGGAATGGCGGAGCCGGACAAGACCCCATTGCGCTTCCTAATCAATTCACCGGATTGTACTCCCAGGGTGTTTTTGTGAGTATCAATCACGGAGTAAAAATAGCAGGAGTAGACATATACGGGTTGGCTATGGGATCAACGCAGTCGTGTGTTTGTGGTTTTACGTATTTTTACCTCTTTGGCGGGGGGGTGATGACATACTATACTGACGGCGGTCCGTGTACATTGTGCCCACCATCATTTGGCAACGCTACTGCAAACGGGTCTTCTGCATCAGGCGTTGTTCCGAACTCAGTTGAGATTTCAACACCCGCATAGCTCCAGCGCAGAGGACCGCGTTGCATCGTCATTGCTAAGGGTGCAAGATGCCAAAGGAGATTTTACGTAACAATATGATACGTCTTATGCAACAGGGTGAGATAGCGCAGTCGCCGATTTTGGCGCCTATCATTTTGCCGTGCGATGGGGATGCCGCGTCCTGCGCCGCATTCCGCCCCGAACCGCAACTTTCTGGCAACCTACAGGTCGATCCGGAGATTCGCCTCAATTCTCCTGGTATGGATGTGCAGGTCTCCTACTTTTATAATGGAGTGTCCACTGCCAATGGGGTCTTCGGGTTTGGTCGCACGATAAGCCCTTACTGTACCGCACAAGCGACTCCTAGTCCCAGCATTGTCACCCTTGTACGCGGGGATGGGCATATCGTTAGTTTTCAGGAGACGGGCGCGGGGACGAATGTATTCAATCCTAAGACGCCTGGACTGTTTACTTCGCTGACCAAAGATGGCGGAAGTAGCCTCTGGAAAGAGACCGACCTCAATGGAACTGTATACGCTTACCCGCTAGACACCTCCAACAAGATAACAACGCTATCCTACATTCAGGATGCTATTGGAAACGCGCACACCTACTCCTACGCGTCTGGGAATCTCTCGACAATCCAAGACGCCGTAGGGCGCAAGGTCTCTTTCCTGTATAACGCGAGTACGTTGTTGGAGACAATTCAGGACTGGGCGGGAAGGCGTACCACTTTCCAGTACAACACCGTCACCGCCTCCCCAAAGAACCTTCTCACTACCTTGACCGGTCCCACCGGATGCCAGACCCTCTACCAGTACGCGACCTTCACGATGGGCGAAGACAGCGCCTCCTCTGAGTGGATGTTGAGAGGCATTCTCGACCCAAACGGGTATGGAACGAGTTATACTTATGACCAACAAAAGCGCGTAAGGACTCGTGTGGTTGCGGGCGTAGGGACATGGAGCTATCTGTACCAACCGGGATTGATGTGGATGGTTGACCCGACAGGGCAACGAACCAGCTACTCGCTCGACTCCAATTTCGCAAGTACAAACGCTGTAACCGGATTGGGGTATATTACTTCCTACACGCGCAATAGTAACAAACAAGAGACCGTCCGCATGAACCCGCTGGGCGCGGTTTGGACGACGGCTTACGACGGCTCTGGCAATGTCTCCAGTGTGCAAAACCCTCTAGGCTACTTCACTTCGTATCAGCGCGATGCCTACAATAACCTGACGACGACTACCTACGCAGACGGCGGCGTGTTTTCGCAAGTGTATGGGTATGGCGGGAGTGGTTTTGATACTACAGGAGCGAAACGCCGCTTGCAGGCGGTTGTAAGTCCGGTCGGCAGTCGAACAAGTTACGGCTACAACGGGCGCGGGCAGATGGCGTGGGCGCAGGACGCGGCGGGGAACTACACAAGCTATAGCTACGACAGTTTCGGAAATCAGTCCGCCGTTACGAACGCTGTCGGCGCGATAACGACGCGCACTTTCGACTTAGCGGGCAATGTTATTGCAGAGCAAAACCCGTTGGGTTACATGACGAGTTTTGGCTACGACGCTCAAAATCGCGGAACTTGGGCGCAGAACCCGCTGGGCTACTTTTCAACGACGATATATGACAGCGGCGGCAACGTCAATCTACAGATAGATGCGTTGGGGAATCGAACCACCTACGCTTTTAATGCGTTTGACAAGCCTGTTAGCGTTCAAAATGCGTTGGGTTATATGACGACCAACGTCTACAACGCACTGGGTAGTCCGCTCGCTCAAGTAGACGCATTGGGGAACCGCGCCACCACCGTTTACAATATTGCAGGTCAAGTCGTTGCAAGCGTGGATGCGCTTGGTAACTATTCTACGGCGGTATACGATAGCGCCGGGAACGCGCTGGCGAGCGTCAATCCGTTAGGCGCAAGAAACACGTCGGTATACGATGTGGCGGGTCGGAATATCGCTTCCATAAACCCGCTTGGGTATCGCTCGACAGTCTCGTATGACAGCGTGGGACGTACAATCGCCAGCGTGGATGCGCTCGGAAACACCTCCACAACCACATATAACCTTGCGGGGCAGGTGACGGCGCGCATTGACGCGCTTGGCAATATGACGAGTTACGCTTATGACAGCGTAGGGCGCACGGTGGGAGTGCAGAACGCTCTCGGCTACTTCTCTACCTCGGTCTACGACGCCGTAGGTCGTTCTGTCGCGAATGTAGACGCTCTCGGGTATCGCTCCACATCGGTCTACAATACCGCGAATCAGAGTATCGCCTCGGTAGATCCGCTCGGATATCGGTCTTCTTCCGTTTACGACGCGGCGGGGCGGTATGTGGCAAGCGTCAATGCGCTTGGGTATCGGAATACGTCGGTTTACGATGCGCTGGGGAGAACCATCGCAAGTATCGACCCGCTGGGTTACACGTCTACCTCGGTTTACAACACTATCAGTCAGGCGCAAGCCAGAGTGGACGCTTTGGGCAATCGCTCTACCAACGCATACGATGGAAACGGGCGACTGCTCTCAACGCAGGATGCACAAGGCTTCTTCACAAGCACGAGTTATGACGCTTTGGGACGCGCAATCGCTACGGTGGACGCTCTTGGTAACTGCACGACTAACTCTTATGACAACGCAGGGCGGCAGATCAGCGCTTTGAACGCTCTGGGGTATCGCACAAGTTTCGCCTACAACATCAGCGACCAGCAGACGGCTCTGATAGATGCACGAGGCAATCGCACCTCCTTCGCCTATACCGCTCTGGGGCAACTCCGAACTCAGACCGCTCCGGGCGGTAGCCTGACCACCTCCGCTTACGACGCTCTAGGGCAGAATACTCTGCTTCAAGACGCAATGGGCAGTGTCCAGACGTTCACCTTCGACGCTATCGGGAGCCAAACCAGTCAACAGTTCATGGATGGGACGCGAATCACCTACGCCTATGACGCGCTCTCCCAACAGACTCAGATGACGGACTGGGGAGGCGTGACGACCTCCACCTACTCGGCGCGGGGCGAGATGACGGGGCAGACGCAAGCGGGCGGGTATGTTCTTGCGATGGGATACGACTCCATCGGGAACCGCACTCTGCTCGTAGACCCGGATGCAGGACGTTTCACCTACGCTTATGAGGCGCGAAACCTCGCCTTCACGTTGCGCGACCCCAATAATTCACTGACGACACGGACGTATGACGCGCTTTCTCGCCCTGTGTTGACACAGTATCCGTCGGGTGTGATGCGGCAGTTCGGTTACGACATCGTGAGCCAACTCCTCACGCAATCTTACCTCAAGAGTTCGGGAGTTTTGCTCAGTCGAACCACCGATACCTATGACCCGGTAGGCAATCGTATTAATCGCCAGCAGAACGGAACGCTCACTACCTGGACGTATGACACGAGTTACCAACTCCTCGCTCAACAGGAGATAACGAGTTGGGGGACGTTCACCTACGACCCTGCGGGGAACATCCTGACGAAGCGTCCTCTGGGGCTGAACACGGTGACGATGAGTTACGACAATCGAAATCGCTTGCAGACAGGAGTGCAGGGTTCCGGCGTGACAACCTATGGCTATGACGCGAACGGGAACCTGACGAGTGAATGGTTAGCAAATAGCCGCACGACCTCCAGTTACGACAACGCGAACCACTTGAAGGGGGTCGTCTTCCCAGATACCTCTCGCTCTACCTATACGTACAGCGGCACGGGGTTACGTCGGAGCGCGTATGAGGCGGGTGGCGTTCTCACGACCTTCGTTTGGGATGGAGACGACTACCTAATGGGCAAGACCCCGTAGATAGCAATCGCCAGTTTCGGGAACTATTTTCGTATGGTTGCGCGTCTAAGAGAGTATAAGGAGTTGGATAGCAATGGGAACCGTCCGTTACACCGTATTTGATGGAGAGATAACTTCGGAATACCGCAATGGCGTGTTGCATGACTACCTCGTTGACCCGCTTGGCTCTACCGTGGCTCTCGTGGACAACACACAGACGATAACGGACACCTTCTCGTATTCGGCGTTTGGAGAGGTGTTGAACCGCACGGGTACGACTCCGACTCCGTTTCAGTATGTAGGAAGCAAGGGATACTACCGAGACAGTTCCACGAGAACCCATGTCAGAGCGAGGAACTTCTACGTCAATCTGGGCAAGTGGTCTACTCAAGACCCCATTGGGTTCAGAGGCGGGGACTTCAACCTATATCGGTATGTGGGGAATGCTCCTATTATGAGTAGTGATGCGTCTGGATTAAGCGGTATAGGCGAGATGTGTCTTACTATCGGGGGAGGCTTAGTACGGTGCCCGGTTCCCATACCTCAACTCAAAGCAATCGGTGCAGGGGTTGTAATCGTTGGCGGTGGCATTCTGTTGGGACAGAAAATACGTGATTGGTGGTGTAGTCGAGATAAGCCTGCCCCAATCCCTGCCCCGCCGCCGTCAGATCCATGTACTCCTCTGGTTAGGCAAACATGGGGGCAAATCGTTCACGATTTATGTGATAGATCTGGACAAATGGAATGTGTTACACAAGGACCGAAAAAAGGTGATTGCGCCGATTGGCTTGGTACTATTATCCGTATTGCGGCATGTATTGAGGCGCGACACATCAGAGATAGCGTGTGCCCCCCAAGTCCGGAAGTAGCCGCAAGTGAGGCTACCCAATATGAACAGAGGGGCAATGCCTTGAGGAAATGTGAAGGGCTTTATTTTAGAAAGTGTATCCCTCGATTATTATAGTGACCCCGTTTGTCAAGACAGAAAAGGGAGTATTTTCAAGTTGGGTTGCTCTCCTTTTTTGGTTTGCGCCGTGCCCAATAGACATTGGCGGGGGTTCGATAATCAAGCGACTGGTGGGGGCGCTTTTTATTTTTGGCGTTTGGTAATCAGGCAGATAGACCTCTTCATACTTTACCGTTCGCTATAGGCGTTCCGTGAAGATATTATCCAACGTTATTCCGCTTTTTCTTGCTCACATCAGGAGGCTAGGTCATGACTAACAAGGATGTGCTTATTACCGCAATTAGTGATGCGTTCAAGGCTACACCACTGCCACATCAATTAGTGGACACGGCATTTGAATTACACAGACCATTTGAATTGAGTTACTTACGTCGCATTTTTAACTCATATTCTTGGAAAGACATATCTCAGCAACACTTGGTACAAAGTGGCTCCATGTTAATTTATATGACAGAGGAAGCGTATGTTTATTATTTGCCTGCCTATTTAATTTTAGTACTAGATTACGATACAAGCGATTTTGCAGGTAGATGCACTCTAAATATGTTCTCGGAGAACAGTAGTAGTCCTCAACAAGAGGCTATCATTTCTTTGCTAAACGAGCAACAAAAGAGAGTCGTGTTACAAGTATTTCAGTACGTTCAAGAACACTATTTTGAGGAAGGGGTACCGAAACCAAGTAATTTACTACATCCAGTATAAATATTGGGATATGCCATATTACCACCCCAGCCACTTGAAGGGAGTTGTCTTCCCGGATACCTCTCGCTCTACCTATACATACAGCGGCACAGGGTTGCGGCGAAGCGCGTTTGAGGCGGGGGGCGTTCTGACGACCTTCATTTGGGATGGAGACGACTACCTGATGGGGAAGACCCCGTAAGATAGCAAGCGCCAGTTTCGGGAACTATGTTCGTATCGTTGCGCGTC
>CAIJLM010000037.1 GCA_903821495.1 uncultured Chthonomonas sp.
GGAGGGGGTTGTGCAAGCGATTACGACGTGGATTCAACAAGAGAAGCAAGCCGCGTCATAACTCGAAACGAAATTGGGAGGCTTCTGCGCTACCCCTAGCCACCCCATCCCAACGCTTACCCCTTCACAAGGGGAAGGGCGAATGCAACCCCTCTCCAACCTCTCCCCGAAACGGAGAGAGGCGAATGCCCGGTACTGGAAGCTTTCCGCACTCCTCAAAAGTCGGCGGAAAACGGGAGCATTGCAAGTCTCCCCTTTGTGAAGGGGGAGATTTAGAGGGGGTGGTTGGGTCAGAGCGATAAGCCTCCCGCCATCTGTCCACCCCTGAACCTGAAACGGGATAAGGGAGGCTGAGTAGTTACCCTGCTCTTTATCGGATTGATAGTCCGCCTCTTTGGCGGCGGACGCGGCGGGTCTCGTTATACGACCTACCATTAAGGGGATTTTTATGATGAAATCGTACAGTAAATCGTTTCTCCGTATGGGCGCTGTTCTCATGCTCTCGCTACTACTCGTGGCGGGTAATGTCTCCGTCTTCGCTCAACGCGGCAGGTCATTCGGCGGCGGCGGGCGCTCTTTTGGCGGAGGGGGCGGCTCATTTGGCGGCGGCTCTCGCTCCTTCGGCGGCGGGGGCGGCTCCTTCGGCGGCGCACGCACTCCGAGCGGCGGCGGAACACGCTCCTTCGGCGGCGGAGGCTCTACAACCCGTCCAAACGGCGGCTCATTCGGTAGCGGCGGTACGCGCAGTACGTTCAGCGGAACCAACGGCGGCAGTTCGTTCGGGCGAAGCGGCTCTTTCAACCGTTCGAGCGGCGGGATTTCACGCGGCTACACCAGTTCGTCGAACTACTACAACGGTAGCCCCGTGCGCGGCTATAGCGGCTTCCATTCGAGCTACTACTGGGGCGCGCCTCACTGGTACTACTGGACTCCTTTCCACCCTGCGTTCTACTACAACCCGCCTATGTATGTGAACGGCTACTACGAGCCGGGCGGATTTAGTTTTTCGCACTTCCTGTTGAGCGGGATTTTCTTCCTGTTCTTTCTCTGGCTCATTATTCGTATCTTCTCTGGCGGCGGACGCGGCAGAGGGGCGCGATACACCACCTACAACTAAAGGTCTTCTCTCGCCATGCCCCTCTTTCCGCACCCGAAAGGGTACGTCTGCTATCGCGCCGAGGTTCCCGTCACTATAGATGGGAACCTCGACAAGCCTTGCTGGAAACACGCCCCTTGGACGGCTTACTTTCAAGATATTGAGGGCGCTAGCAAGCCGCGCCCCCGCTTTCACACCCGCGCTAAAATGCTGTGGGACGACGAGTATCTCTACATCGCCGCGTACCTTGAGGAGCCTCATGTTTGGGGAACGCTTACAGAACACGACTCGGTTATCTTCTACGACAACGATTTTGAGATATTCATAGACCCGGACGGCGACCTGCATCAGTACTACGAAATTGAGATAAACGCCCTGAACACGGAGTGGGATTTACGTCTTACGAAACCCTATCGCGATGGGGGATCCGCGCTGAATGAGTGGGAGATTCCCGGAATGAAGTCCGCGATTCGCATAGACGGAACGCTAAACGCCCCCTCAGACACCGACAAAGGTTGGAGCGTAGAGATGGCTCTCCCTTGGAAGGCGTTAGGCGAGTTTGCAAACCGCCCCGCGCCGCCGCATGAGGGAGACCAGTGGCGCATGAACTTTAGCAGGGTGGAGTGGGATATTCGCATTGAGGGCGGCAAGTACGTCAAAGTTCCGAATACCCCAGAACACAACTGGGTCTGGTCGCCGCAGGGAGTGGTGGATATGCACCGCCCAGAGCATTGGGGCTACGTGCAGTTCACCTCCCAACCTGCGGGAAGCGTAAGGTTTCGCGAAGACCCCGCGCACCCTCTCCGCGCATGGCTGATTGCGCTCTACTACGCCCAACGCGCCTACTTCGAGGGGCATCATCAGTACGCGCCCTCTATGGAGGCGCTGAAGTTCGCTTATGCCGACATGAAGGCGTTGGCGGAGCCTCCCCTCATTACGCTAACGAAAGAGGGGTATACCGCGACGGCGAAGCGCAATACACGGGGCGGGAAAACAGAAGTTTGGCATATTCAGCAGGATTCGCGCCTCTGGCGGGAGAACTAGGTAAGAGTTCAGGATTACGGGAACTTGGCGCTTAACCTCACCCAACCTCTCCTTCGCAAAGGAGAGGAGCCTTTCTGGTTTGAGATTAGAAGCCTGTGCGAGTGGTTCCAAGTTTGGGGCTTCGTGCATTTTTTTTGCGTGTTTCGCGTGTTTCGCGGTTTTTACTCCCATAACCCTGAACTCTTACGAGAACTAGGACTAATCGAACTCGTTTTGCACAGAGTCGTTTAGTTTTGCAGAGTCCCTCAGAGGAGAACAGAGATGTTGACACACAGGGGTTGGAAGGGCGCTTCGCTCTCTATAGGGCTGATAGCGCTTGCGGCTTGCAGTATAGCGAAAGTAGGCGGCGCGCCCCAAGCGCCCAAGCCTGCAAAGCCTAGCGAGAAGCCGACAAACGCATTAAGCGGCGAGCCTGTGATACCCGCAAAGCTCGGCGCGAAAAGCCGTAATGAGAAGGCGGGGCTGGATTTAATAGAGATACCCGCAGGCTGGTTTATCATGGGGTCGCCTCCGAAAGTAGGCGCTGATAACGAACGTCCCCAACACAAAGTCTATGTAGACAAGTATCGAATAGGGCGCACGGAGGTGACGGTAGCGCAGTTTCGACGTTACTGCGCCGCGACAAAGTATCCTTACGACTGGAACGCGGCGGATAGAAAGCCGACGTGGGGCTATGTGGACGCATACCCGATGGTGAACGTGACGTGGGACGAGGCGCGGAGTTACTGCCACTGGGCGGGAGGCGACCTGCCCACCGAGGCGGAGTGGGAGAAGGCGGCGCGTGGCGTGGATGGGCGCAAATTCCCATGGGGCGACGTTTGGGACGGCAAAAAATGCGTCCATAACGCCCGACACCCGGAACCCGCAGGTAGCAAATCTACAGA
>CAIJLM010000038.1 GCA_903821495.1 uncultured Chthonomonas sp.
ATTCGTATATTCGATATATCGAATATACGTAACTACTCAGCCCCCCTTCGGGGGGAACCTAACCCCCGTCCCCTGTCCCTAAAGGGAAGGGGTGGCTCCGACTCTGCGGGAGTGATGTTTTGTAGACGGCGCTGGAAGGTCAAAAGCCTAACGCCAAACAGCCCTGTTATAGCATTCGCGGCAGATGTTCCCCCTTCCCTTTAGGGACAGGGGGCGAGGGGGTTAGGTCGCATTGCCTAGCCTGAGTAGTTACGAATATACGAATACTATGCACTGAAGCGCCTGACGAGTAGGATTGAGTAAGAGTCGTTTTCGCGGCTCAAAAAGAAAAGATTGCGCCGTTGCGTTGACATAGACTTGAAAGACAAGGTATAGTATTTCAGTCATAAATGACCCGCAGTCAACTTTGCAGATGACAGAGGATGAGGATAGGTTTGACCCAAGATAACGCGCTACCCGACCAAGAAGCCTCCTGTATCCTCTCTCGAAGAGAGCGCCGCCGCATAGAGACCCGCGATAGGCTCTTCGAGGCGGCGACGCGCCTCCTGAGCGAACGCGACTTCGATTCCGTCACAGTGGAGATGATTACCGAGGCGGCGGATGTGGGTAAGGGAACCTTCTTTAACTACTTCGCGAACAAGGAAGGGATTGTCGCCTACTACTTCGAGTACACCTCTCAGTATATTGGAAGAACCTTTCAAGAGCAGACAGAACTACTGACGCAACTACAACAGAGCGCCGCTTCTCCGAACGAACTTCGCGAGGCGTGGGACGAGATATGCTGGAAGTGTTTGTTGGGAATGGTGCGCCAGATTGCCGAGTTCGATTCGCGTAGCCGCCGCTTCGCCCGGACGCTCCTCGCCCTCTGCCAGACCAACGAGACCGTCCGAAAAGAGAGCCTGCGCGTGAAAGCGCAGATGTTAGAATCGGCGGTGGAACTGATGCGGCTCGAACAGTCTTTAGGGCTGGTGCGCTCCGACTACCCGCCCGACGTAATAGCGCGTTTTCTACGCAACGTCTACTTCAGCACGCTCACCGAGTGGGCGCAACGCGACGATGATATGAACCTTATTGAGACTTTAGACATGAACTTTGCGCTGGCTCGCTCTGCGATACGCCCCCATCCCGCAGAAGAGCGCGCTCCCCAATAATGGAAGAGAGGATACTCCACACAATGTCCCGTCGGCTTTTTCGCTTCCCGCAAACTCCCCTATGTACAGGGGTGATACTAAGCGGTAGCCTCGCTCTCTCGCTTTTGGGCGGAGCGGCGGAGGCGCAAACTTCCTCCGTCCCTGCGCCCCCCACAGGGCTACAGGCTCCCCTGCCCACGCCCTCTCTGCCCCTGCCCAGAGCCTCGCGCCCGTTCACGCTTTCGCCGAAACCCTCTGCGGAGATGTTGGCGCACCCGTTCACGATGCAAGATGTTGTCGCCGTCGCGCTCGCTACGAACCGAAACCTCGCCGCCGCGAACGCCAACCTGCTGAAATCGCAAGGGCGTACGCAGGAGGCGAACGCCGCGTTCAACCCCACCCTCGGCTCCACACTCTCCTATATTCGCTTGAATACAGGGCAGACGGTGGCGATTGGCGGGGCGAACATCACCTTCGTAAACGAAGAGCAGAAGACTATCGGCGTACAGATGAGTCTGCCTGTCGATATATCGGGGATGTTGCGAACCGCCGCCGACCAGTCGCGATTTGTGGAGATAGCCTCTCGCCTAGATGTGAATCGCGCCCTGAACCAAGCCGTTTCGGACGTGAAATCGGCGTTCTACGAGGCGTTACGCGCTAAAGCCCTCACGGCAGTCGCCACTGAGAACTTTGTGAACGCTCAGACCCGTCTAGACGACGCTCAGAAGCGCCTCAAGGCGGGAGTCGTCGCTCTCTACGACGTGCTTCGCGCTCAAACCGATGTATCGAACGCGCAACATCAGGTCATTCAGTCTCAAGGTGTCGTCAACTCCTCCATCGCGAGTCTGTGTAGCGCGATGGGGATAGACATAAACACACCGCTCAAACTCTCGAACGAAGGGGCTTTGGATACGCCGCCGAACGCGCCCAACCCTTTTGGTAATCTTACGCCGCAAGCCATCGCCGCCTACGACCCGCTGAACCTAGGGGCGGAGTACGACAAGGTTTTGCAAGAGGCGCTAGAGACGCGCCCTGAAGTTTGGCAAGCGGAGGCGAATCTTCGCGCTACGAGGAAGGGAATTCTGCTTGCAAGGCGTAGCGAACTCCCCTCTTTCGCGCTGAGCTGGAACATGAGTTATACTCCTGACGCGGCGGGCTTCGCGCCCCAACTCGTTTCGTGGCAAGCGGTGGCGCAGGTCACTCTGCCGCTATTCGATGGCGGCGCGGGGAGGGCGCGACGCGAACAGGCGAAGGCGGATGTCGCCGGCGCAGAGGTCTCCAAGAGAGCGGCGATGGATATGGTGACTCTGGAGATGCGGCAGGCGTACCTCGCTCTGGTGTTGGCGCGAGATAGCGCTCTTGTGACCAAGCAGACGGTGACTCTGGCGCTAGAGGGCTACCGACTGGCGCGCGTGCGCTACAACGAAGGGGTATCCGCACAGGCGGGAATCTCGCCGCTCTTGGAACTGAGCGACGCGCAAGCGGCTCTTACCCTTGCAGAGAGCAACCAAGTGAACGCGCTCTACGACTATAACAACGCCCGCGCTCGGCTAGACCGCGCCATAGGGCGCTACTCCTATACCGCTAAGGGAGGCGGCTACGCAAGTCCTCCCGCCTTGAAAACGGGCGCAGAGAAGAAGTAAAGGAAGGGAATATCCATGCAGAGAGATGACAAACGATTTTTGAAGGTTCTCGCCGCAGTGAGTCTTGGCGCGGTTATCACAGGAAGCGGAGGGTGTAATCGTGGAGGAGACCCCGCCGCCAGCAAAGGCGAGCCAAAACTTACAGGCGCGTCTGCGAAACCGGCGACTCTGGTGGGCATCACTACTGTAGCCGCTACCACCATAGAAGACGTGATACTGGTGACGGGCGCATTGAATACTAAGAGCGATGTGATGGTCGGCGTAAAGTCTAGCGGGCGACTCCTATCGGTTTTCGCACGCGAAGGCGATGTGGTTCATACCGGGCAGATTGTTGCGAAACAAGACCCCGCCGATATGCAAGCCCAACTCGATAGCCAACGCGCCAACCTCGCCGCGAACCTCTCCCGTCTCGAACAGTCGAAGGTGGCGTTGCGAAACTCCCAAGTGACGCTAAAGTGGACGGACGAGCAGACGACCTCCGCAGTGCGCCAGAGCGCCGCCGCCCTAGAGGTAGCGAAACAGCAGTCTAATCTCGTACAGGCGGGAGCGCGTCCGCAAGAAAAACAACAGGCGGAGGAGAACGTCCTCGCCGCGAAAGCCGACAGAGATAAAGCCCGTTCTGATTTGAAACGCTATCAGAACCTCTATCGTCAGAACGCTATCTCCGCCCAACAACTCGACCAGACCCAGTCTATCGCGGACTCTGCGGAGGCGCGATATAACTCGGCGCTACAGGCTTCTAGCCTCGTGAAAGAGGGGGCGCGGGTGGAAGACGTTCGTCGCTCTCTCGCCGCCGTTGAGCAGGCGAATCAGGCTCTCGCCTCCGCGCAGTCCAACCGTGAGCAGGTGAATATGCGGCGCTCCGATGTAGAGAACGCCCGCGCAGGGATTATGACGGCGCAAGCGGCGGTTCTACAGGCGCAAGCGGGCGTGCGCCTTGCGGAACAGGCGCTTCGCGACCTCGATTTGCGCTCTCCGATTGACGGAATTGTACAGGCTCGTCTCGCGGAGCCGGGGTCTCAGGTCAGTAATGCGAAGCCGGATGTTCTGCGAATTGTGGACGTGCGAAGCATCTACTTCGACGCGCTGGTTCCTGAGACGCAGTACTCTCAATTGAGCGTAGGACAGCCTGTACAGGTGGAGGTGTACGCTATGCAGGGGCGCAAATTTAATGGCGCGGTGGCGCAAGTCTTCCCTGTCGCCTCCAGCGCGCGTAGTTTCACGGCGCGAGTCGTGTTGAAGAACGAGGGAAACCTTCTGCGCCCGCAGATGTTCGCCTCCGGGAAAGTGGTTCTGAACACGCGCAAAAACGCGGTTGTCGTCTCCCGCGACGCTATCATGGAAAAGACGGGTAGCAAGGGGCGCGTCTACGTAGTGAAGAACGGCGTAGCGGAGGAGCGCAAGGTGACGCTCGGCATTCAGAATGGCGACAAAATAGAGGTTGTAGAGGGGCTTCAGACGGGCGATAAGGTGATTACCTCCGGTCAGGGGCAGATTCAGAAGGGCGATAAGGTGGAAGATTCGCACGATGGAGGCGGCTCTACTCTGTAAGGATAAACCTCACTCCGTCCTTATGACACCCCTCTCCCAATTCTGGGTGAGGGGAGATTAACTGCAAAGTGTTTTTGCACAGGGAGAGATGCCATGCCAATCCAGAAATTCCGTTTCGCGCTCATCGCGCTCCTACTCTGTCTCGCCCCCGTATTCGCTCACGCTGACGACGTGTTGAGCGGACTCGCCAAGCCGCAGGAGGGGCGCAGTATGCGCGCCTCCTCCACGTTTCGCGAAGGCAAAGACGGCAAGTACGACCCCAAAGCGCGTCCCGAAGGCGACCTCAAAGAGAAGAGCAATTTCGACAATTTCCGCGTTGCGCCGGGCGCTACTCATGTCTTGATGGATGTGAAGGGACCCGGCGTGATTACGCATATCTGGATAACCTTTCTGGGACCCGAAGCGCAGGACTGGGCGCGAAACGGCTCGGCGAATCATCAGGAGATGCTCCTCCGCGTCTACTGGGACGGAAGCAAGCGCCCCGCAATTGAGGCTCCGCTTGGCGACTTCTTCGCGAACTGCTTCGGGAAACGGACGGAGGTTGTCAGCCTCCCCGTTGTGGTAGAGGGCGGCGACTCGTATAACTGCTTCTGGCAGATGCCCTTTCACAAATCGGCGCGTGTGGAGATTGTGAACCAGAGCGAGAAGCCTATCAACCTGCTCTACTACAACATAGACTGGATTAAAAAGGACTCTCTGCCCAAAGATACGCCCTACTTCTACGCTCAATACCGTCAGGAGTACCCCGCCAAACACGGCAAAGACTACGTTCTGCTAGAGACCAAAGGCAAGGGGCACTATGTGGGAACCGTGCTTGCTGTGCGAACGCGAAGCCCTATGTGGTTTGGCGAGGGCGACGAAAAGATATACATTGATGGCGAGGAACACGCTTCAATATGGGGGACGGGAACAGAGGACTACTTCCTGTCGGCATGGGGGCTAAAGAAGACCAGTACGCCCTACTTTGGCGTTCCCTTCTTCGACCAGTGGGGCATTATCGGGGGGCGCACGAGCGCGTACCGCTGGCACTTGAACGACCCTATCGTCTTTAATAAGGGAATAAAGGTCACTTTAGAGCATTTTGGGTGGATTTCACCCGATGAGAACCCTCAACATCAGACCAACAGTTGGAACGAACGAGAGGACGACTACGCTAGCGTCGCTTTCTGGTATCAGACGGGCGAACCGACCTTCACCGAGCGCGCCCCCCATGCGCGTGCGCGAACTCTCCCTAGCCTAGAGCGGGTTACGGCGTATGGGCGCAACTTCACGGAGAGTCGTTATCATGGAGACGGAGATGCCGTACAACAACAACTCGCGCTCTACAGTGGGGCGCAACTGCTCTATATGCCCCATAAGCAGGAGGGCGCTTGGGTGGAAATTCCGTTTGAAGTGGCGAAAAAAGAGCCGTTACGCCTCCTGCTGAACATGACGACCTCCTACGACTTTGGGCAGTATCAGGCTTACCTCAACGGCATAAAAATCGGTTCCACATTGGACTTCTACAGCGCCAGCGTCGCCAATTCGGAGTTTCACCTGCTCGACTTCTGGCCCGAACCCGGCAAGTATACGCTTCGCCTAGAGTGCGTGGGGAAGAGTTCGCTCTCCACAGGCTACTATCTCGGCATGGACTCCGCGCTACTGCGAGAGCGGAGGCCGCGTGTTACACAGTACGGATATGAGAAGAATCGGGACTGGAAAAAACAGCCGACTTTGTACCAGTGACAGGGAGCGGAGCGCGTTTTGAGGTATATTGATAGCATGAACGCCTACCTACCCAACCTATCTGAAACCGTCCGCCAAGCCCTATTAGAAGATATTGGCGCAGGCGACATAACCACTCAGTCCACCGTAGACCCCTCTACCAACGCTGTTGGCTACCTTATCGCGAAAGCCGAGGGGGTTATCGCTGGGCTTCCCGTCGTGGAGGCGGTGTTCGCGCAGATTGACCCTGAGTTGCACCTGCGCTTTTTCGTGAAGGAGGGGACTCGCGTCGCGCCCAAAACGCGCCTCTGCGAAGTCTCCGGCAGGGCGCAGAGCATCCTTATGGGGGAGCGCGTCGCCCTCAACTTCCTCCAACGTCTCTCCGGCATCGCCACCAAAACAGCGCGAATGGTCTCTCTCATAGAAGGAACTCGCGCCCGCATTGTGGACACCCGCAAAACCACGCCGGGGCTTCGCGCCCTAGAGAAGTACGCTGTGCGGCAGGGCGGCGGCTACAATCACCGCTTCGGGCTGTTCGACGCAGTGATGATTAAGGACAACCATATCGTAGCGGCGGGAGGAATCACTCAGGCGGTGCGGCGAGTTGTGTCGCAAGCGCCCCACACTATCACGATAACCGTCGAGTGCGACGACCTTGAGCAGGTGGAGGAGGCGGTGAGCGCGGGAGCGGACATTCTCTTGCTAGACAATATGTCGCTTGAAGAGTTGCGAGAAGCCATTGAGATAATTGACGGACACGCTATCGCCGAAGCGAGCGGCGGCGTGAACGAAGCGACGATTCGCGGAATCGCCGAAACGGGGGTAGATATTATCTCCGTCGGCGCTCTCACCCACTCCGCTACCGCTCTCGATATTAGCCTCGATTTGACGTTGTGAAACTCCATTAGCCTCTCTTTCGTATCTTGACTTATCTCGTGCATGGTTAGTATAATAGATGGTGATGGGTTGTTAAGCGGAAGGAGCGAGAAGATGATAGCGCAAGCGACTAACTACGCAAAGAGCAGAGCGAAGGCGGAAGAGGTTTTGGCGGAGAACTTTATCACGGAGCCGCCTGTTCCTATTTTCAGCATGGTGCGAAAATACGGAATCGGACTGTCTCAAGCGCCTATGAATTATCAATATGTCGCTGGTTTTATCGACATAGAAACAACCGAAATTGTCGTCAACTTAGCGGATACGCCAGATACTCAAGCCTTCATTGCCGCTTATGAGTTGGGCGTATGGTTACTATATAAGCAGGATATAAAAAATAAACCCAATCTTGGAATTTTGGTGAGACACCCCTTCGGAAGCAAGGATACTGATGCGTTGATACAGGAGGCGGACGCTTTTGCAGCATATCTTACAGTCCCCAGCAAACTTTTCCAGAAATACAAAGAGGAAGACGATGGTAGACTGTCTCGTATTTTTGGCGTTCCAGAGGAGGTGATAGGGTATCGTCGCTGGCTTGAGGAACAGCAAGGCGGATAATGCGCCCAGAGCCTACCCCCAACTCCATCAGTGAAAAGGAGGTCGCAAATCTGGATATTGCTTCCATTGCGCCCGCTTCACGACAAGTTGCGCCTTCTGACCAGCCTGAACGCCGTTCTACCGCTACTATAGAGTTGGAGCGCCTTGATATTGAGAATAGGGGCAGAGCGCAGTATTTCAAATTGCAGTTAGGGTGGTCGTGGGCGATTGGAGTGCTTCTCTTTATTATGGTTGTCACTCAAATCGTATTTCTGAGTATGATAGGGGCGAGCAAGTGGGATTTCAGCAAGTACGAAAACGCTCTCAATGGCTTTCTGATAGAGAATTGCGCTCAGATTATTGCTAGTGCAGTCATTATTGTTAAGTATCTATTCCCCAAACCCCCAGACTCCCCCTCTTCCCAAAAGAGAGACGCTTCCCAAAAATCTTGACCACTAGTCAACCTCCTCCCTCAAACAACGTCGCTCTCCCGCTGGTTCCCGCTACGCTCTTTTTCCGTGCCTCTCCCAAAGTAGCGCCTCTTTATGCTCCCAGGCGCGGAGAGCGATAGGGGCGGCGAGGAAACGGCGGAGAGCCTTCTCGCTCATGTCGGGCTTTTGGAAATCGCGCATCATCTCGATAAGCGAAATACGTTCGCCCGCGTAGCGTTCGTACCCGACGTTCTCGCCCGCCTGTACGCTCCCCTCTTGAATCACGCGGCAGTATATGCCCGGACGCTCCGCCTCCAAAAACCGCTTCACGATAGAGTTGTCCTCCATACGCCGGGCTAACGTAATGCACGGTATGCGAGGCGAGGTCGCTTCGAGAATCACGCCGCCGATATGGAACCTGTCCCCGACAAAATACGCCGCGCTCTCCATGTCGGAGAGGGTCAAGTTCTCGCCGAATAAGCCCGGCGATGTCTCTTTTTGCAACGCCTCCGCCCACCACGCATAGTCCGCCGCGCCGTAGAGATAGACGGCTTGGTCTACCCCGCCATGATTCTCCACGTCGCAAATCGCGTCGCCCTCTAGTCCGTAGCGCGTTACAGCGACGGGGTGGCTGGCGGGTAGTTTGTAGATACCCGTTTTGCCTACCTTTTTCGCGTTTTGCATCACGCGCTCTTCTCCGACATTCACGCTCAATAGTTTCATTCTCGTCTCTCGCCTTTCCGAGCCGTAGGGGGTATTCGTTGAATTCAGCGCTTCGCCCCTCTACACGCCTCTGTCCGCCACTCGGAAAGCGAACTCCATTCCCTCTATCTCGCTACGTGCGACCCCTTGCTTCTGCGCGACCTCTCGCCATCCCCGAACTACTGCAACCACATCGCTTATAATCGCTTTAGCGCGAAGAGGCGCTATGCGAAAATACGGGGCGACTTCTAATACCAACCCGATGTCCTGCGCGTTCTCTACATCGGAGATGTTAAGTTTCAGTCCATCTGCATAAGGGTCTGGGTTCATATCGTATGCGGGGGAGAGATACCACCCCTTCCGCTCTAGCAGGAAACCATGATTCCTCAGATGGTCATCCGCATTAGAGACGCAAACAAAAAAGAGAATACGCCGCCATAACTGCTCTAAATCGCTATCGGGACGCGCTCCTTGTTTCAAAATGAGTTCCGCTAACTCCAGATAACTGGCTCCGCTTGAGAAGTCGTCGCCGTCTTTTCTGTTTAGCAATGTCATCGCCGAAGCGAAGTGAACACGCCCTCCGTCCTCTGTTCTGTCGAATCGTTTGGTCAGAAATGTATGGCGGGAGGAGTTGAACGTCCGCGCCTCCGCCTGCGGGACGACAATACCCGCCCGCTTCGCCAGTTGATGGAGTATCCACTCCCACGCACCCACATCAAGCGTGTCGCCGCGACTAGGAAATTTGGCTATCCAGAGCCGCCCTTGAGCGTCTAACGCCCCCGCCTTCGGGCGAGCGCCTCCGAGCGAACCTCCGGGGGCTATCAACATTCTGAGCCATTTACGATAGTTTGTATCGCTCTCCACGCCCTCTCTCTCTAATGCGAGACTCGCCTGTTCTAATTCGCGCAAGGATGTCCACGGCGGCGAAACGAATTCGCGGTTGTCGTCCAGAAACGCGCCGAATGGCTCTACACGAAACCGCAAACCTCCCATCCGATGTCCGTCGAAAACGCCCAGCAGATAGTCCGACTCATGCAGAAGGCATCTTGCCCTGCTCTCCTCGCGTGCGGACTGCGCTTCTCGTCGGTCTTGTAAGAATCGTCCCCAACGGTCTGGTACAGAGTCCATGAATATACCGAAGTTCGCCTTGTCGGAAGCGGGATACTGAGCGCCCGTGTACTGGAATAGAGCGGGGTCAAGCCCCTGAGCGTGTTCGCTCTTTAACCACTCTCTCGCGTATTCAAAGGAGAAAACTCTCTGCTTCTCGCAGGCGTGGCGTAGAGGGTTCCTATGCGATGCGGTTGTCCCAAATCTGCCCAGTCTCCCCAAACCTCGATAGCGCGTTGGACAGGCTTCATGGTAACGGAGCCTCTTCGTTAGGGGGCTGTTGCGCCTTTGGCATTGTTTTTTTGCGGGGGGCGCGTTTTTTGACGGTCAGTTGCGCGTCTTGAAGTTTGCGCCCTAGTTCATCGTCTTTCGCAACCCCTTCCAAATCGCTCTCCAAGCCAAGACAAAAGAGAACGGAGGCATACGCCCCGAAAGAGACCGAAGGCTCTCCCCTCTCAATGGCGCGTAGAGTTGGGCGAGTGATTCCCGCCCGCTCTGCGACCTGCGCCGCCGTGAGTCTGCGACGCAGACGCGCCAATCGGAGGTTTTCCCCTAAGCAGAGCAGACGGCGCTGAAGAGAGGGTAGGATTGTGACTGTTGAGCGTCCCATAATGAAAAATACTATACTCTATTATCGTGAATATGTAAACTCTATTTTCCATTGTTTTGAGAGAGCGTTTTCGGAATTACGATTTAGAAGGCGATTATTTTCGTTCGTTAAGACTCAGGGCGTTCACAAGAGCCTGTTCAATCTCCGAATAGTGAAACGTGTAGCCGAGCCGTTGCGCGGCGACGGGAAGGGCTTTCTGCCCGCCCAGAACCACGTCGGCGAACTCGCCCAGCAGGAGGCGTAGAGCGAACGCGGGAACAGGGAGTATTGCAGGACGCTTCAAAACGCGCCCTAAAACGCGGGAAAATTCGGCGTTGGAGACGGGGCGGGGCGAGACGGCGTTTATTGCGCCTTGCGCTTCGGGGTTCTGCGCGGAGAGGAGGCATAGCCCCACGACATCCTCAATATGCACCCAAGGGAGCCACTGCCTGCCATCCCCCAAACGCCCTCCAAACCCTAACTTCCAGGGGGAGATAGGTATAGGGAGCGGGTATAACATCTTCTCAAGCGTACCGCCATCTCCCAACACAATTCCGATACGCAAGCGCACTACGCGCACGTCAAACTCGCTGGCGCGTTGGCTCTCCTCCTCCCACTGTCGGCACAGGTCGGCGAGGAAATCCTTTCCGGCGGAACTCTCCTCCGTGAGCGGTTCGTCGAAGCGATTGCCATAGTAGCCGACTGCGGAGGCGGATACAAGCGTTTTGGGGCGGGGGTTTGCGTCGTGCAGCGCTGAGACAAGTTGGCGTGTGGAGTCTATGCGGGAGGCGATAAGGCGGCGTTTGAATTCGGGAGTCCAGCGTTGGCTTCCAAGCGACTCCCCTGCGAGATGTATCACCACGTCCGCCCCATTAAGCGCGGCTTTCCACTCATCGGGGGCGGAGCCGAGCCATGCGTGGCAGTTCACGCGCTCATCGAGCAGTTTTCTTGCGCTCTCCGCCGAGCGCGAGAGCGCCACGACCTCATCTCCCTGTTCTATTAGGCGCAAACAGAGGGCGCGTCCGAGAAACCCCGTCGCGCCCGTCACTACGTACCTCATGCTTGCGTCTCCGCCCACTCCTCTTTCATAATGCCCATATAGACAAAGTCCACATAGTCTCCCGCGTTTCCGCTCCAGACGTGTTTTCTCTGCCGTCCCTCCTCCTGAAAACCGCAAGCGAGGTAACAGCGGATAGCGCGAGCGTTGTCTCCCGTTGTGGTGAGCCATACGCGGCGCATATTCCGATAGCGAAACGCCCAGTGTAGTAGGATTTGAACGGCTTCGCTCCCATATCCCTTGCCCCAGTAGGTTTTGTCGCCAATCCCGATACCCAGTTCGCACGACCCGCCAAAAT
>CAIJLM010000039.1 GCA_903821495.1 uncultured Chthonomonas sp.
AGCCTGAAGTTGGAGTACGCCAGAACTCCCGCAATGGCGGCTGGATTGACCGACTACTGCTAGACAGTCCAGGAACTGTTATCCTATCGCTTCGCGCCAGAGCCCTTTGTACCCAAAAAGAGGCGAGGGAGAAAGCCTAAATACAGGGACGACAAATTACAAGGAGCAAACAACATTGTCACCAACTAATGTTGCCCTACCAAGCGGTCTGGTTCCGCCAATTTTTGCAGAAAGACCTGCGGTGGTTCCGCGTGGGGCCAGTCGAAAGCATGACGGAAGGCGGCGGCTTGGCAACGCTGAAGTTGGGTGAAATCTATCACGTCCAGCGTGAGCAGGTTTTCGTATTCAAAGGGTAGGCGCACGTCGTGCAGCCCTGGATTGTCGGTGCATATCGCTACGTCTACATTCGCCTCTTCGCATCGCTCGAACACTTTGCGAAGCGATTCGAGGTTCTGGAGCGTGCCTGTTTTAAGGTAGGAGGTTGGACATACCTCAAGGCACTGCCCTCTGTCCGCTATCGCAGGAAGAAGTTCGGGGCGTTGGAGGGGGATATGTATCCCATGTCCGATTCTATCTACGTAGGGAAGTAGTTCGGGGTACGCCCCGTTCGCCGTCTCGAAGAGGTGGCAGGTTGTTTTTAAGCCTAACGACTTCGCGTAGAGAAACATCTGAATATGCTCTTGCAGGCGTTCCTGATAGAGCGTATCGGGTCCCGCTAGGTCTACTCCGCAGACGGTTCCCGCCTCTTGCGCGGCGAGGTCTACGATAGCCCGGTTGATGTGTTCGGGTAGTCGGCTGTGCATACATAGGATTTGCCGCACGCGAATCGGGTATTCGGGCTGATAACTCGCTTTGCCAACTACCCGCACAACCTCCCGCATCTGATGAATACGCTCTCGCTCGGAGAGGTGGTTGTCGGTGCGGTAGTAGGGCGTGTGTCGCAGTTCTAGGTAAAGGATACCTTCAAACACGAACGCGCCGCGCACTAATTTCGAGATAAAGTAGGGAAGCGTCTCCAGAGTTTGCGTTTTCTCCACCATTGTGTGCAGTTCGAGAAACTCGGTGAGGGTGGCGCGTGGACGTGTAAGGTACTGCTCAAACTCCTCAAATACGGGATATTCGGAGGCGAGTCTGTTTGCAGAGCGGTGCAGGTAGCGCCAGAAGATTCGGGGGACAATGGAGCCTCCCAGATGGCGGTGCAAATCGGCGTGTACGGACATTTTGTTTTGGCGCTCGCTTTGGTTGAGGGTTTAACTACTTCACGGTTAGGTTTGCGCTACTATCGCTACTACTTAGGTAGAAGGTTTCCCCTTTGAATATCGCAGTGATGGGGCGCTTCCCCTTCGTTGTGGAAGCGGGTATCGTATAGTTAAGGATCGCAATACCACTGGTATTCGTTGTAGCCCTACCTATATCAACGCCATCTATCTGAAAGTGCAGAACGCTGTCCTTCAAGGGGTCGCCATCGGTAATGCGGGCAAGTTTCGCAGTCAGCGCGACTTTTCCGCCTCTCGCGCCCGAAGCGTTCGCGGCTTTCACCTTGGTAGAGGCTTGCTTGATAGTGAGCGTATTCACGCCTGTGGAGGCGTTGTGATTACCGTCTCCTGCAT